>JBCCBI010000359.1:0-5948 GCA_039034155.1 Deinococcota bacterium
AGCAAGGAGAACCTCGTGGCTAAACCTCAAGCTGAATCACAGCACGTACCATCAGCAACGCGCATTAGCAAATTAGAACAAGACCTTGCAGCTTGCCAAGCTAAACTGGCTGGCGTTAGCCCAATGATTTTAAGCCTCATCCAGCACAGCCCAGTTGCCACAGCCATCTTTGATACCAACATGTGTTACATCGCAGCAAACACCGCTTGGGTAAGCAGCTACAACCTTGCTGGGCAAGATATTCTAGGCAAATCCCACTACGAGATTTTTCCAGATATTGGCAATGACTGGAAAAACGTTCATACACGCTGCTTACAAGGTGCTCACGAATCACGTAGTGAAGACCCTTATCCTAGAGACGATGGCAGCCTCATGTGGTTGGACTGGTCTGTTTACCCTTGGCTAGACCTAGACGGTGAGATTGCTGGCATCGTCATGAATACAGAGGTTGTCAGCGGGCAGGTACAAGCTCGAGAAGAAGCACGGGTGTTTCGCAAACTGGTTGAATCTAGCTCTGAAGGCATTGTCATCAGCGACCTCAACAACATCATTACCTATGCTAATGGTGCTTACCAAAGCATGGTTGGCGCACATGGTGACGACCTTATTGGGCAGTCGCTCATGCGTTACGTTGGCAGTGGTTACAACCTAGACGATGTTAACGATACCACTCGCAAACAAGGTGAATGGCACGGTGTTATTGACCACAAACAAGCCTCGGGTGACACGTTTTTAGCTCAAGTTGTCTCATTTGCGATGCGTGACAACACTGGCGCGCTGACTCAGCGGGCATCTATTTGTAGAGATGTGACTGACGAGCAGCGTTTGCGCCGCAGCCTTATTGACAATGAACAGCGCTTGCAGATGTTGTTGAACGGTTTACCAGTTATGCTTTTTGCCACTGATCTCGCTGGCACTATCACCTTATCTGAGGGTCGCGAGCTAGCAAATTTCAACTTTAAACCAGGTGAAATCGTAGGACAATCTATCTTTTCGATCTACCGTGATGTACCTCAAATAACCGGTAATGTAGAGCGGGCACTTAACGGTGAAAACATTACCTTTGAAGCTTACTACCCGGCGACCGACCAGTATTTTGAACGCTACTTTGCGCCCATTAAGGACACCACTGGCACCATTACGGGCATGATGGGTATTGGCTTTAACATCACTGAGCGCAAACGCAGCGAAGCTGATTCAGCGGCTTGGCGTGAGCGTTACGACCTGATTGTGGCGTCGTCAGGTCAGGTTGTGTATGAATATGACATTGCTAGCAGTGAGATTAAGTGGAGCGGCAGTGTTCAGGACGTTCTTGGCTTTAGTCAAGCTGATATGGCAGGCGGTATTAACCGCTGGGCTGAGTTAATTCATCCAGATGACGAAGCAAATACTACTGCAGCCCTCGAGCAAGCTGAAGCAAACCTCACCCCATACACGATTGAATACCGCTTCCAGAACGTCTCCGGTGACTATCTCACCATATTAGACCGAGGGTTCTTCCAAACTGATGATAATAGTAAGGCAGTCACGATGCTCGGCATGATGCAAAACATCAGCGAGCGCAAAGCAGCCGAGCAATCTTTGCAGTTGAGCGAGCTGCGTTTGCAAGGTCTTCTTGACAACTTGCCAGTCATTGTCTTTGCAACAGATGATCAAGGTGTCTTTACCTTTTCAGAAGGTAAAGGGCTTGAAACTTTAGGGCTTCAACCAGGTCAGGTTGTAGGTATGTCTGCGTTTGATGTTTATGCTGACAACGATGTCATTATTAAACATGTCAAAGAAGCTCTTCAGGGCACAACCCTAAGCCATGAATCAGAAGCTGCTGGACAGCATTTTGAAACCTACTACATCCCACTTACTGAAGCTGATGGCACGGTGAGCGGTCTACTAAGCGTGTCTTACAACACCACCTTACGCAAGCAAAGTGAACAAGCTCTAGAAGATGAACGCAGCCGCTTACAAGCACTTTATGAAGCTGTACCAGACATTATTATGCGTTTCGACAGCCAAGGTACTTACCTTGACTATAAACCCGCTAACTACTTTAAATCTTACGCTTTACCTCAAGAGGTTGTCGGTAAAACTCTATCTGAAGTTGCGCCAGCAGAAATTGCTGAGCAACGCTATGCAAGTATTCAAGAAGTCTTAACAACAGGTGAGATGCAGACCAATGAAAGCTCACTTGTTATTGATGGTCAGACACGTTACCGCGAAAACCGCCTCGTTAAACTTAACGACAACGAAGTACTTACATTTGTTCGAGACATTACCGACCTTAAACACGCTGAAGAAGCTTTATTGTTAAGTGAACTCCGGTTAAAGGCACTTCTTGCCCATTTGCCCATTGTTGTTTTTGCTACGGACGAACAAGGCACTTTCACTATGTCTGAAGGTAAGGGCCTTGAAAAACTAGGACTTGAAGCTGGGCAAGTTGTAGGACAATCTCTCTTCGACCTGTACAGTGATTCCCCAGATATTATTCATGGTGTAAACCGTGCCCTAGCTGGCGAAACAGCCAGTTATGACACAGAAATAGCAGACTTACACTACGAGAATTATTATGTACCTTTACCATCTTCACAAGGTACGGGCGTTCTAGGCGTGTCATATGACATCACTGAGCGCAAGCAAAGTGAACAAGCTTTGGAAGCTGAGCGCAGCCGCTTACAAGCACTTTACGAAGCTGTCCCAGACATCATTGCGCGCTATGACCGCCAAGGTAGATATCTTGACTATAAGCCAGCTGGCTATTTTTCATCTTCTTTTTCACCTGAGGAAATCATCGGCAAAACCCCAAGAGAGCTTGCCCCACCTGAGGCTGCGCCAAGATTTGAAACATTCTACACAAAACTCGATGCAGTTCTTGAAACAGGTGAGATGAGTACGTCTGAAACAACCGTTGTCATTAAGGGTGAAACCCGTCACCGTGAAACCCGCATGGTCAAACTCAATGATGATGAAGCAATTGCGTTTACGCGTGACATCACCGATATCAAAAGGGTTGAAGCTGCTCTACGTGAGAATCAGCAATTTCTAGAAGATGCTCAAAGCATGGGACAACTAGGCGGTTGGTCCTTTGACTTAGTCACCCAAGAGCTCTACTGGTCTAAACAAATTTATGACATCTCCGAAGCACCTTACGACACTGAGTTAACCGTTGAACTTGCAACCTCTATTTACGTTGACCCAGCTGCTATTCAAGCTGCCATGAATCACACGCTCGAGACCCACGAACCTTACGACGTTGAGCTAGAGATCATCACCCTAAAGGGCAACCGCCGCTGGACACGGTCAATTGGTAAACCCATTGTTGAAGATGGCGAAGTTGTGAAGCTGGTTGGCACCCATCAAGATATTACGGACATGAAGCAAGCCCAAGCTGAACTTGAGCACAGTAATGAGCGGTTAGCCAACCTTAATACCTTGAGCCACAAACTCAACCGAGTTGACTCCTTAGATGACATGCTTGCAGTCATCCTCGAGCCCTTACCTAAAGCTACTATTGGGTTACTATTTGATCCCGTTCAAGATGAGCACGATGATCTTAGCGCGTTTGAACTTATTGCTAAACACGTGCCAGCGGGTATGCCCGACGCCACATTGGGTGCCCGCTACCCCTTAGCGGCCTTTCCCGCTGTTGCTTCATCACTGAGTAGCGAACGTGGCATGTTTATTTCTAAAGACATTGCCCATGACAGCGAACTTGATCCAGCAACACGTAAATTGTATTCGGAGCTTGGGTTGTCTTCGGCTGTGCTCATAAGCTTGATTCACGCCGACAAGGTCATTGGTTTAATTGGATTCTACTGGCAAGATACCAACCTTTTAGAAAATACCCAACTAACTTACCTCAACGCACTATCATCGCTGACCACACCTGTTTTTAACAATCACAAGTTACTTAGCAACTTAGAACATAACGTCAACGCGTTAGCTAAACTCAACGCATTGAGTACGCATCTTAATCAAGTTGAATCTATTCCCGAGATGCTCGAGGTTGTGCTCGCACCACTACCCGAAAACACTGTTGGGTCTGCGCTCTATCCCATTTATGAAGATAATGAGTTAGTTGCCTTCGAGCTTACTGCCAGTGCTGTGCCAGAGGGTTTTCCTCAAGTTGAGCCAGGAACTCGCTATTCTATAGACGCGTTCCCCTCTATTGATATCTGGCGCACGGGTAGCGACACGGTTCTTACAATAGAGGATGTATCCACTGATACCCGTTTAGACGAAGGCATCCGCGAGGTTCACGTACAACTCGGGCTATATTCAATGGTGTTTATCAGCTTACTGCAAGCCAATAAGATAGTTGGACTGGTTGGGCTTTACTGGCCCACACCACGTAATTTTTCAACCCAAGACGTTGATTATTTTAAGGCGCTTTCATCACTTTTAGCACCTGTTACGGTTAACCGCAGATTGCTAGCAGACCTCGAGCGAACCGTCCAAGCGCGCACACATGAACTCCAAAAAAGTCAAGCGCTATTGCAAGGGTTTTTAGACAATGTTCCTGCACATATGTATGTCAAAGATACTGACTTGCGGTTCATAATGGCTAATGACAGTACCGCTCAGCTATGTAACACTACAAGGCAAGGCATTGTTGGACGCAACGACTTTGACTTTTTTGACCATCATGCTGCTACCGAGTTTCATCAGGTTGAGCAAAATATCTTAGACACGAGGCAACAGTTAATACTAGAACAAAAGATTCCTAGTGCAGCTGGGCTGAGGTACTTCATCACCGCAAAATTCCCCATCATAGATCAGCAAGGGAATCTGCAAGCACTCGGTGGATTTTCGTTTGATACTACTGAAATGCGCCGTGAAGTTCAAGAAAGTCGCAATTTATTGCGTTTGGTAATTCACAACTTACCCAACATTGTCGTTTGGAAAAATCGTGATCTTGAGTTTTTGGGGGTAAACAACAACTTTGCGCGTGTTGCAGGCTTCAATAGTCCTGACGAGATGATTGGCAAAACCGATTACGATACGTTATTTAGTCGTGAGCAAGCAGATGCCTACCGCGAAGACGATCTGGAGGTAATAACAACAGGTCGCCCTAAATTGGGGTACGAAGAATCTTCGAGGACAGAAGAGGGGCAGCAAGCTTGGGTTAGAACAAGCAAAATGCCTCTACGCAACGAAGACGGTGAAATTATTGGGATAGTTGGTTTAGCTGAAGACATTACAGAAAGTAAAGCTTTAGAAGCAAACCTGCGCAGTAGTAACGCGACCCTAACGCGCCTTAGTGAGCTAAGCCAAGCTCTTAATCAAGTCACAAATAAGCAAGAATTACTCGAGGTCGTCAGTCAAACTGCTTTTGCTGCAGGAGCAACCGCTGCACTTCTATTTGATATAGATAGTCAATATATAACGGGTACACAACCAAAAACCATGACTATTGCTGCCATATCACGTAGTGACGAACTAGAAGATCCAATTCCTGTAGGAACTGCCTTTCAAATAGATGAATTTGCGTCAGCAAACATATGGCTTGATAACCCAGATGAGCCAGCGTTAGTCACCGATGTTTTAAACGATAGTCGTATGGATGCTACGACTCGCGATGTGGTTGTGTCAACGGCTAATATTTACGCTTACGTTAGTATACCATTACGTCATAACGGTAGATGGATTGGCATCCTTAACTTTAATTGGGACAAAACCCATGTATATCTCGATCACGAAATTCAACTTTATCAAGCACTTACCAGTATGGTGCCACCTGCCCTGGCCAGCCTTAATATTCCTCTGGACCCGATCACGTGCTCGCTGAGCTTGAGTCTACGCTGAAGTCTCAGGACGTCGAGTGCCAACGTATCGCCATCGACATCGCGGCACATTCGCGCATGCTAGACGATATCTTGGCACCGTTCCGCACCTATCTGGGGTCCATTCCGCTCAGCGCACCCCGTATTCCTTTTGTATCAAACCGCACTGGCGCG
>JBCCBI010000360.1:0-5933 GCA_039034155.1 Deinococcota bacterium
TAAGGCAATGGTTGAGCCAATAGCCATCCCAGCTACAGATAGTCCGTTCATCGCAGAAATGAGCACCATAAGCGCAATGGTGCCAATGGCTAGCCCGCCGTGAATGCCACCCATCCAAACGTGGAACATCTTGTAGAGGTCGTCGGCAATTTTGGATTCTGACATGACATAACCCATAAAAATGAACATGGGCAAGGTGAGCAGCGGATACCAGCGCATTAACTTAATGGTGGCTGAAAACGGAATATCTGACCCGCCTACGCCCCACAGGGTAATGGCGGCAATGGAGCCAACTAAGCCAATAGCAGCAAACACACGCTGCCCAGTCATGAGCATGAGCATCATGGACGAAAACATAAAGATAGCAATCATGTCGTAGCTCATGCCAACTCCTCTGGGGTAGCTTGTGCGACGCTTTCCTGCTGACCGCTAATGACCAATATGTCTTTAAAAAACTCTGACAACGCCTGTAAGATCATTAGCACAAAGCCCAAACACATCACCAGTTTGATCGGCCACGCGTAGGGACGCCATGCTGTAGCGCTGCGTTCGCTGTACCTGAGTGAGTAACTGAGGCTACCAAACCCGCCGTAGAGCAATACACCCAAGTAAAAGATCAAAAAGAAGACTGTGAACGCATCTATCCAAGCTTTGGTTTTGGGACTCCACGAGCCATAAAACAAATCCATACGGACATTGGCACCAAGTTGAACCGAGTAAGGGCCGCCTAAAATATAGTAGCCAACCATGCAAAACTGGGCCATCTCTAAGGTCCATAGCGAAGGTTTAAAAAATGCTTTGGAAACAATTGACCAGAGCAAAATCAGCATGAGCACAAAAATGCCGTACATGATGATTCTGCCAAGTCGGTAGTTGAAGGCATCAACCCAAGCTATATATTTTTTGAGAAACGTCATGACGAGCTGCCTGCTATTTTCGAGTTGTGACGATGAGACCTTGAGGGTAAAACGTGTTGTGAGTTGTGGGACATGGTGGGCTCGAGCATAACATTGCGCACATCAACAAGTTTTTTGAATCTGTGGCGGACATCAACGTCTACAACGTCAACATTAAGCTGACACAATTGCCCCACGTAACGAATCAACGTGTACATACTGATGTTAGCAACGGAATCGTCATAGATGAATGTGAAAGGTTGTATAGTGAATAGTGTATTTTTTTTCGTCATGCGCCCAGCAGCATACCTTATTTGGGCGCATAAGTGTATCTTTTTTAGGAATAGCGAATAAATTATCTTAAAACTTAGGGCGCAACCTGTAAAGTCATAATCAGATTGCGCCCTAACGTTTAGCACCGCTTATTGTCTACACAACTTAAATAGAAGTCACTGTTTAAATAGAAGTCACTGTTCAAATGGAGGTCACTGTACGTGATCTGCAAGCAGCTCGAGCGTCAGTGCTGCACTCCACGAAAACCCAGTTGCTCCGGCTGGGCTGCCGTCTCTAGGGTCGTAATATTCGGTAAAGCCAGACTTGGCGACCAATGCTAGCGTGTGCTGGCGAATATTTTCTGCCAGTGTGTGATAGTTGTAATTGTCCAGCCCCTCAGCGACAAACCAGTTCATAAGTACCCAAGCTGGCCCGCGCCAGTAGCGCCGAGGTTCGTAAAACAAACTTGTTTTGGCAAGCGAAGGTAACCAAAAGGTTGTAGGTTGCCCCATACCAGGGTCACAGGGGGCGTAGGCAGCAGCGTTACATAAGTGTTCGTAAATAAGCCGTTTGGCGCGCTGACTGCTGGCGAGGTTCGCAAACAAGGACATAAACGTGGCGCAGTCGTTTTCGACTAGCAAGCGCGTATTGCGTAAGTCAAACGGACAGTAGCGCCCCTCGTGCTCAAACCATAAGCGCTCGTTGTAGGTGACATAAGTGGCCTCGAGCCACAGATCAAGCTCATCGGTTGCCTCGCCTATTAATACGGCGATAACTTTGAGGTCGCGGTCAGCCCGGTGCAACACAGCATTAAACAGCGTGTCTTCTACCAAAAAAGGTGAGCGTTCGTAGAGCATTTTGGGATCGTAGCGCCAGCGCCGAAAACAATCCAGCAGGTAAATAAAACGCTCGTACTCACCCTGAAAGGGGCGTTCGTCACCGGCTACATGAACTGAATCTTTACGGTCGTAAAGCGGTACATTTTCGGGTTTAATGCGGGCCAGCGTTTCAATCCAACGAGCAGCGTTGTCGGTGCCGGACTCCCACGGGTGAATGATAGCTGCGAGGCCGTCACCTTCGGGGTCGCGGGTGGTGTGGAGCCAGCGGTGCCAGGCGAGCACACCAGGGTAGACCTCGCGTAAAAAGGCAAGTGAGGCTGCGTGTTCTGTTTCGGTAGTAGGTGAAGGGGTGGCCTCGAGCTTCCCACAGGCGCGCATGTGCATCTTGTAAAGACAGGTCGCGAGGAGCGGCGGTTGGGTGATGCCCGAAGTGGGTACCTCAGGTGAGGCCGTTAAGTGACCAGTTTGCCAAAACTCGGGTTGCGGAAAGTAGTGGGACGCACCGCCGTGGTAGATGATATGAGGTACTAGACCATCTGCCCACTGCCCCGCCAGGAGCCCGCGCACTTCAACTCGAGCCCGTTCAGGATCAATGTGATACAAACCCAGCGCCACCAAGGCCGCATCCCAATTCCATTGATGCGGGTATTGGTGGGTGCCGGGCCGGGTGAACACGCCCACATCGTTATCGCGCAGCGTCGTAATGGCACGTTCACGTAAGGCGTTTAAGTCAACATCGGCGAGGGCGGGTGTTGGCATATCGGTAAGGTTGGGCAGGGCGCTAGACATCTTGCTATTGTGCTATTCTTTCACGCCGCCTGCCGTGAGGCCGCCGACTAAGTATTTTTCAAACCAAAAGAAAATCACCATAATGGGTACGGTCACAATAACTGCACCCGCCATTAAAAATTGGCGGGGAACTTCTTGTGAGTTCAGCCCAACCATGCCCCGCGAGAGCGTGAAGATGTTGGGACTGTCCAAGAACATAAAGGCAAACAAAAACTCGTTCCAGGCAATCATAAACACATAGAGTGCCACGGAGGCTAAGGCTGGAACGCTGAGCGGCAAGGTAATACGCCAAATCACCTCAAAGCGGGTGCAACCGTCGATCATGCCAGCCTCTTCTAAATCTTTGGGGAGGGTTTGGAAGTAGCTGCAGAGCATGTAAAGCGCCACCGGAATGGTTTGGGCCGGGTAGACAATTAATAAGCCCAACAGGGCGTCCCGCAGTTGTAGCTGGGTAAACACACTGTAGAGCGGCACAACCAACACAATGGCTGGGAACATGTAGATGAGCAAAATAGAGCGCGAGACCAGTTTGCGCCCTGGAAAGCGCAAACGTGTGACCGCATACGCACCCAAAATAGCAATGACTAAGGTGATGATGACCGTACAAATAGCTACAAAGGTACTGTTGAGAATATAGCGCCCAAAGTTGAAACGCACTAACACTTCACGGTAGCCCACAAATAGGTCGCTTAACCGTTGCGAAAAATTGATGGCTAAATTGGTGGGATCTTGCAAAAACTCTGCCCTAGATTTGAGGCTGGCAACCACCATAAAGTAAAACGGGAACAGCACAATCGACAAAAAGAAAACAAAGCCAAAGCCACGTAGTAGCCGGATGATGATGACCTCAAAGGTGTCCCGCCGAGGACGGCTGAGGTTAAGGTCGCGCAAGCCGTAACCAATCAAAAAGCCAGTGAGGGCAAGTGTGACGAGCGCACCGCCGCTGCCCCACGTTGTACTAACCTCGCCAAAGCTAAGTGGGTCGTTACCACTAAGGTAGAGCCAGCCTGCTGCGGTGCCCAGCCCCAGCACTGTACCCAGCCAGCGCAACATCTGTGAGTTGCGAACAGCACTTAGGACGAGACCCAAACCAGCACCCACAAGAAGCGCCCATCCTAAAGGCACACTCACGCTGTAGGGGCTTAACATGAGGGTGAGAACTGACCAGAGGGAGACAAGGAGCGCACTCGAGCAGGCCCCCACCACGATGGCAGCTAGCGCACCCGAAAGTGTAGGCAATGACCTCGAGGCCTTTCGCTGTTGTACAGATACTTGCGCCATCTCACTCTCCTTCCGGGCTGTAGCGGAAGTAGACCACTAAAAACGCCGCCAGCATGACAAACAAAATAACTGCGGTGGCTGCGCCCATGCCAATATCTTCGCGCCCAAAGGCGTTGTCGTAGACGAGCACCGGTAAGGTGCGCGTGCCAGCGGTGCCACCAGTGAGCAAAAAGATGTCATCAAATTTGTTAAAGGTCCAGATAAAGCGCAACAGGAACAAGGTTGAAATCACCAAGCTAAGTTGTGGCAGGGTAATGAACCAAAACTGAGCAAAGGGCCCAGCACCGTCTACCTTGGCAGATTCGTACAGCGCGGCTGGAATGGCTTGAAAGCGGGCCAAAATAAACAAAAACGCAAATGGGAAGTAGCGCCACGCATCAAACAAAATCACGCTGGTAAGAGCAAGCGGCAGGGTTAGCTCGAGCCCCAATAAACTCACGCTTAAACTGCGTTGACTCAGAAATGAAATAGGTTCACCTAGCACACCTAGCTCGAGCCCCAAGGCGTTCAACGAGCCACTAAACGGGTCAAGCAAAAACGTCCAGGTAAAGGCAACAGCAATCACCGGAGCCACATAGGGAAATAGTAGCAGCCCACGTAACAGCCCGCGCAGGGGAAACTCTGCATTAAGCAGTTGCGCTGCACAAAGCCCTAAAAAGATTGACCCACAAGCCCCAAACAACGTGTAGGCGAGGGTGGTTCGCAAGGTAGTCCAAAACTCACGGGCGCTTACTACGGCCCTAAAATTTGCCAGTGTAAAGTCCCAACTGGTGAGCACGTTGGGCGCACTTGCTGTAATGTCTGGATCGCCGATGGCGTCTTCACTAGCATCATCTATAAAGGTTTGTGAGGCTAGCCAGCTTAGCTCGAGGTTCTCACGGTAGCCGCCGTCCCAACTACCGAGGGTGCACGTTAGTGTGTCTGCTGTAAATGTGCAGCTTTCCGGTAATGCATCAGCCGTAAGACCTGTGGGAAACGTTGCGGTAAGAACAACATCACTTAATTGAATGTCGCGGCTACTGTTACGCAGTTGATAACGTAACTCGAGCGTCTCCCCAGCAGCCTCAGGAAAATTTCTGACGCGGGTTCTGGCAAGCGCTTGTGGCGGGCGCAAGTCACTCAGTTGAACCTCTTTAAAACTAATCCAAAAATTAGCAACCACAGGAAAAATAACAATGGTAAAGACAATAATAAACGCGGGCGCGAGCATCCACGCAGCTAAGCGTGCTTCTCTAGCGGCTAAGCCTGACCAGCGTTTACGTGTAGGTGTAAGTTTAGAACGTGATGTTGGGACAGTTTGAGACACCGTATCACCTCATTTGAACACATGTTTTGCTAGGCGTGTAGGGTGTTGCAGAAACATGGATAAAGCTGTGGAGGTTCTATTAGCTTCATAGATCACACTTATACCGATTCCGATGGGAACGGTGTAAAGCCCGTAGGAGTTTATAAAGTACTTCATCGGAATCAGTAGTCGTTTCTACATCTTCTAGGTGGGTTAATTCGTTAACGAATTAACCGGAAGGGATATTACTTGTAGAAATGTGACTTGTAGAAATGTGACTTGTAGAATCATCTGATGACTCACGTAAAACGACATGCCCCGAACTAACTACGGTGACACGTCGTTATAGATGTATCGCTAAAGAGGCATTAGATCACGTTTTTAAGTGACGAGAAAGCCTCAACATAGATGATGTAAAAGTGCTTAGCGATTAGTCTTGAAGTGCCTCAACCTCTCGACGGTGCTGGTCGAAACCTGGGCCGCAGGCAATTTCGGCCTGGCGGAGGAGGTGGGTTCGCGCATCGCCTATTGCCATTGCTGGGTGATCAACGATGCGGGCGACAACCGCTA
>JBCCBI010000361.1:0-5900 GCA_039034155.1 Deinococcota bacterium
ACCAAAGCGTTTTGAGAGTCGCTTGATCCCAAACCCCTCACTGTCAGTGAGGTAGAACCCTGAGGTTGATATTATCCTCAACATTAGTTAGGCGCTGGTTGACAGTCACGTGTTTGTGTTTACTTCTAGCAAGTTGCGGGCGCAACATGTACAACCAACCCAAATACGAAGTCTACGAAGCCTCTGATTTATTTGAAAATGGTACGTCTTCCCGCGAGCTACCTGCCAACACCGTTTCACGTGACCGCGGCAGTGTGAACGCATCCTTTTTTACAGGCACTAACAGTAACGGGCTACTTAGCGAGCCACCCTTTGAAGTGACCGAAGATGTGCTTTTACGCGGACAACAGCGTTACAACATCTACTGCTCACCCTGCCACAACTTTAATGGCAACGGGCAAGGCATGATTATCCAAAAAGGCTTTGTGATGCCGTCGTCATTTCACGAGCAGCGTTTGCGCGATCAACCTATTGGTTACTTTTACAACGTGATGACCAACGGTTACGGACGCATGTACAGTTATGCGTCGCGAATTCCACCTGAAGACCGCTGGGCCATTGCCAGCTATGTACGCGCTCTTCAGTACAGTCAAAACGCCCCGGAGATGGCGCTTAGCGAGGCGCAACGCCTCGAGCTTGGACTCAACGTGCAGGAGGCAAGTCGGTGATTGAGCGTAAAACATTTAAAGACTTTCGCCCCAGCCTAGACAAATTTCAAATGGTGTCGCTTATTGTGGGCGTCGGCGGCTTAGGATTTTGTTTGGTAGGTGCTATTTTTGGGCTCGAGCAGTTTTTCCAGTCTTACCTCTATGGCTTTATTTTCTGGCTGGGTATAGCTTTGGGTTGCCTCATCTTGCTTCTCTTACAAAACATTGCTGGGGGACCGTGGGGGCCGATGATCCGTAGGCCGCTCGAGGCTGGCGTCACCCTTATTCCAATTATGGGACTCTTTTTTATTCCTATTTTAGCGGGTATGGGCTATCTATATGAGTGGACCAATCCAGATGTCATTGCTGCCAATGAGATTATTGCCTCTAAGACCGCCTACCTCAACGTGCCGTTTTTTATCGTTAGAGCGCTCATTTACTTTGCTATCTGGATTGGTATTTCTTATTTACTTGTGCAGTGGTCAGAGCAGCAAGATAATACTAATGACCCTAAAGTTGCCGAAAAAATGCGCAACTTTAGTGCGCCCGGCTTAATTTCGTTCATCCTCACGATGACCTTTGCAGCCTTTGACTGGGGTATGTCCCTTACTCCAGAGTGGTTTAGTGGCATGTACGGCGTCATCTTTATGATTGGGCAGGCTATTTCTGCAGTTGCCTTCATGATTATCATCATGACGTTGTTTGGACACTTTGAACCACTCGCCAGTGTCGCAAATCCCAAACGCATTCAGGATTTGGGCAATTTCCTCATGGCGTTCACGATGTTTTGGGCATACGTAAGTGCGTCTCAGTTAATTATCATTTGGTCAAACAATGTTGTTGAAACCAATAGCTGGTACGTGCTGCGCTTAAACGGCTTTTGGGGTTGGATTGGTGCGGCGCTCTTGCTGTTCCACTTTGCCTCACCGTTTTTAATTCTCTTTTCGCGCTGGGTTAAACAAAAAGTGCGCGCCCTTGTGATTATTGCCTGTTGGATGTTATTTATGCGCTTAGTTGACATCTTCTGGCTTATTGTACCGACATATGAACGCAATATCCCTTTTAGTTTGTTAGATGCGGCAGTGCTTGTAGGTATTGGTGGCGTTTGGCTGTCCATCTTTGTCTCACGCCTTAAAAACAAACCTCTTTTGCCCCTTCACGACCCTAGATTGGCAAGCGATCATGGCTAATAGTTCAGACCAAAACAGCACCAAAAAATCAGCTAACTACTTGGTCACATCAAATATGGTATCGCTTACTGGTATAGGGCTTCTGGCGTTTGCAGTGCTAACTATTTCAGCGTTATTGTGGCGGGCATCATCACAACCGCAAGGGCGCTACACCAACGTCAACACCTCTCAATACGCCCGTACCATTAGCAATGCGGCTGCCGACCTAGGTGGCACAGCCTCAACAAGTGCCAATACGGATCCCGGCAACTACCGAATCCCAATTGATCAAGCTATTAACATTGTGGCTCAACAAGGGATTACTGCAACAAGCGACCAACTTGCTAGTAGTGGTGATGCAACGTCTAATCTTCTTGCTGAAGCAGCCCCGTGGTCTCTTAAAGATGCTACTGCTGTGTCGGTAACGGCTGGTGGCGGTGATGCACAAGTTGCAGCAGCACCTCAAGCTGCCCCAGCCCAAGCAGCACCCGCAACCTCGAGTATGCCAGCAGCGCCTGCGGACACATCTGCAAATGTAGCAGAAGCCGCACCTGCTGCAGAACCTGTAGCAGCAGCACCTGCAGGACCTAGCAACGCTGAGATTATGGCCTCGTTACCTAGCGGAGAAACTGTCTTTAACAATAATTGCGCGTCGTGTCATCAGGCAAACGGGCAAGGCATTACGGGGGCGTTTCCCAGCTTAGTCGGTCACGCACCAACACTATACAATGCTGACCGTGAGTACCTACCAAACCTACTTCTTTATGGTTTGCAGGGGCAAATTAATGCTGCGGGTGTAGGCTACAACGGCATTATGCCAGCTTGGGCGCAACTCAGCGACGAAGATTTAGCCGCAGTGCTAAACTACATCACAACCAATTGGGGCAACGAGAGCAGTCTTAACAACTTTGCGGCTTATCAACCTGAAGATGTTGCCAGCAAGCGCAGTAATGGCTATAGTGCCATTCAAATTCACGATGAGTTGCGAGCAAACTTCAACTTGCAGTAGTAGTATATTTTGAGTAATCTCGAGCAGCAGAGCTTCTGCTGCTCTTTTTTGTGGTTGCTGCTTTCAATATTCTCTACCTGTAGCAGTTCCAGGATCAGTCCCTCCACACTGAGCAGGTCGATTTCTACTCCCCTAGGTCGCACGCGCAACTGCCTGTGGCAGTCACTCGTGGAAATGCTACTGATGTCGTCCAGCTAAGGTATGATAAATCTAGTTATTGACATCTAGTTATTGACAAGTAGCACATCGTATTTACATTGACACCAGCCTTTATGTCATTTGCTCTATATGTCATCACCTATAGTTCACAAGCTAGGTAATCATCTTCATGCAAAATATTCGCTTTTTAACCCCTGAGGCACGCCACCAATTTGAGCGTTTGATACAACAGCTCGAACCTAACCTCGAGCCCCTTACTAGCTACGAACGCAAGCTGTTTACCCTACGCTTTGAACGCCACTTTCAAAACCTCTTTGACGGCCTCAAACCCTTGTACGGCCGCCGCGGTGACTTTAATGACGTACTCACCCGCGTTGACCACACATTAGCACACGCTTATACTAGCCGCCCAGACGATCTTAAAACCTTAGACATTGAGCGCGATTTAACGCCCGATTGGTTTCAGCGCGAAACCATGATTGGCTATGTGTTCTACGTTGAACGTTTTGCTCACACCCTTACAGGTATTGAAGAGCACCTCGACTACCTCGAAGAATTGGGGGTTACCTACGTGCATCTTATGTACTGCCTCAAACCCCGTGAAGGTGAAAACGACGGTGGCTATGCCATTGAAGATTACCGGCAGGTTGATCCTAAGTTGGGTACAATTGACGACCTCGAGCACCTTTGTACCCGGTTGCGCGAACGCGGTATTAGCGCGTGTGTGGACTTAGTGCTTAACCACTGTGCCAAAGATCATGTCTGGGCCAAGCAAGCGCTTGCAGGTGACAGCCACTACCAAGATTATTTTTACATGTTTCCAGATAGGCGTATGCCCGACCGTTTTGAGGAGAGTTTACCCGAGGTCTTCCCTAACTTTGCACCCGGTAACTTTAGTTACTACTCGGACATTGACCGCTGGGTGTGGACAACCTTTTACGAGTTTCAGTGGGATCTTAACTGGACCAACCCCAATGTGTTTTTAGAAGTCATTGATATTTTGCTTTATCTCGCCAACAAAGGTATTGAAGTTATGCGTCTGGACGCTGTAGCGTTTATGTGGAAACGGCTGGGTACTAACTCCCAGAATCAGCCAGAAGTCCACGATATTTTGCAGGCCATTCGCAGTTGTTCCAAGATTGTTGCACCTGCTGTTGCCCACAAAGCTGAGGCTATCGTCTCCCCTGACGACCTTATTCACTACTTTGGTACGGGTAAGCGCTACGGGAAAGTGTCTAATATTGCGTATCACAACACCTTGATGGTGCAATTTTGGTCAGCCCTTGCCAGTCGCAATACAACCCTTATGAAACATACGATGCAGTCGTTTCCGCGCACACCGTCGTCGATTGCCTGGGGAACCTATATTCGCTGTCACGACGACATCGGCTGGGCTATTACCGATGACGACGCGGAGGCCGTAAATCTAGATGCCTTTGCCCACCGTCACTTTTTGTCCGACTACTACTCCGGCCAGTTCCCCGGCTCGCACAGTAAAGGCGAATTGTTCCAGTACAACCCCATCACCCAAGACAGCCGCATTTCAGGGATGTTTGCAAGCTTGGTGGGGCTCGAGCAAGCCACAGACAACCTCGACGCACGTGGTACAGCTTTAAGCATTGAACGCATGTTACTGGGGTTTGCACTCATGCTCGGCTTTGGCGGCATCCCACTACTTTACATGGGCGATGAAATTGCCCTCCTCAACGACTACAGCTATCAAAATGACCCGGATACTGCCAGGGACAACCGTTGGATGCACCGTCCCTACATGGATTGGGCCAAAGCTAACCAGCGTCACCAAGCAGGTAGCGTTGAGTACCGCGTATTTCAAGGGTTGTTACGCTTAATCCGCGCCCGCAAGCACACGCCTCAACTTCACTCTTACTACGAAACCATCACCCTCCAAGTGGAACATCCTGCCCTATTAGCCATGCGCCGCGCCCATCCGCTAGGGGTGTTACTGAGTATTTACAACTTTACCGAAACACACGTCAATTTAGACACCCAGATTTTGGATGATAATCAGCTTAATCAGCCTTTTGACCAAATTGAGCAGCGTTTTATTGACATTAGCGACGGGCAAATTCGCCTAGGTCCCTATGCCCGGTTGTGGCTCATCTAAACTATGTTGATGTGAGTGATGACAGCCCGTGGCACAGTAACAAGACGACCTTTTGCTATAACTGGTTTTAAGCGTTAATGTCCTACAAGTATCGACTAGTCCAGTAGGTTCATTCAACAACGAAATACTTGAGTGATAAGCATGTAAGTACTGCCCCAGATAGTTTTGTCAAATAGTCCAGCGTGTTGACCATCCACCGCTGCTGCTCTTCAGCTTCAACATTTACCAGAATTTTTCTGAAGGTATTTATCTCAACCCTAAGGAGGGGTTTATGAAATTGCACCGTCTTATAAGTACGCTGATTATCTTAATGATGACTGCCACGTTAGCGCAGCGTACCCCTCACTACCTCACGGTTACTGCGCCTTTGTTGGAAGCCAACACAACTTACACGAGTGAACTTGATGATACAGACGGGCAGAACTTTAAAGATGGCTCGAGGCTCGAGCTACTCCAAATCTTTGGCTTTGCAGGTGACATTATTGAGCTCGAGGTCATCTCAGAATTTGACAGCTACCTGAGTATTTATGATGCTGATGGTAGCTTGCTTATGTTCAACGATGATGCCAACGATGTGGATGCGTTTTTATCACTGACTCTACCCGAAACCAGCCGTTACCGCGTTATAGTCAGCGGCTACAGTGAGTTTGATGTTGGCGCGTACGACCTTATCTATACCAAGTTAGATGCTAGCACCCTACGTGATGGTGGCGCACTTAAACTTCCTGACAGCGTTTCAGGCATGCTTGACGTGAGTGATGAGTTTGATGGCGATCACTACTTTGATAGCT
>JBCCBI010000362.1:0-5858 GCA_039034155.1 Deinococcota bacterium
AAATACTATGTGGTTTTAGTGGCCATAATGGTAGTGGTCGGTTGTGGATAGGCCGGAGGTCAGAGGCATAAAAATTAAGTCGTGTCTAGATGGCAGCAATACCAACGCTAAAATATCTACACTAGCGATGGTTTTATAAGTCCTTAAAGAGATATCTAACCCTCCGACATGTAACGTTCAACTGCAAAGGCGACAAACACCAAAAGTAAAGGCACTAACAGTACATCTAACAACATCGTAAACCGCGTTCGTTTAGGGAATTCTCGCGATTCATTAATGAGTGGCCGGAAGACAAACAACATTTCTGCCACAATGCGTAAAATGACCAAAATAACCAACACCAAGCCGCCCGGGAAAAAGCTATCACGGCTTATGCCAGATGTTAGTCCCGAAAGATCTAAGAAAAACATATCTTAGTTGACTATACTCGCAGTTCCACGGACGTGCAAGTGACTGTAGCAGCACTTTATCTCGAGCTCAACCCTAGCCTTACAAGTCGCGTTTAGCCTGACTGAGACGCACTTACAGCACTCTCTTGAAGGCGCAACCAAAGCACACTTAGCAAACAACCTAACGTGCAGGCAAACAAGACTGAAGGCACTGCTTGCACGGAGGTTCGCTCCACGAGCCTACCCATAAGCCAGACGACGACGGTGCCGCCCACTGTAGCTGCCACCATCACCGTGGCCATCATGGCAGACGCCCTCGCTGGGAAGTACTGCCGCACCCACAAAAGTCCTGTGGGGAACACCGGTCCGCCCCCTAGACCTACCAGTGCGTAGCCAATCGGTGCAAACGGTATATAAAAGCAGATGAGTACGCCAACTACAGCCACACTTGTTGAGGCTAAAAGTAATTGCGCTGGTCCTAGCGGCTGACTTGCTCGAGCACCCAAAAGTCGCCCCACGGTTAGGCTTGTCCAGTAAATAGAGGTCAGTGACGCCGCCCGCGCTGCCCCAAAACTAGGTGTTAAATGCACGCTCATCCAACTGCCCACACCTGCCTCAATGCCAACATAGCCAAAGTACAAACAGATAAACCCCAGCATCGTGAGGAAGACACCTTTGGGTGCAGCCACCGTTTGATTACTCGCCGCCTTAGGTACAGGGCTTGTGTCCAACCACAAAAAGCCGCCGAAAAGCAGCACCACAATCACAGCAACAAGCCCGTAAGGCACGCTGAGGCCGCGCTCAAAAAACCCCGACACAATAAGCGGCCCAGCAATTGCACCCACGCCGTAAGCTGCATGCACAATATTGAGCGGTGCCGCCCGACTAAAGGTATGGGTAAACACCACGTTAATGGTGATGTCCAAAACGCCGCCACCCCAACCTGATGCAATGACCGCCACAAACAACCACGCGTAAGGCACAGTCAGGGTGATGCCCCACGCGCCCAGTGCCCACAACCAGCACCCCAGCAAGATAAATACCTTATAGCTCAACCGAGGCAACAGCGCACCACTTAAGCTCAGCGCCGTGATAACGCCTAAGCCGTTCATACTAAGCAGAAGCCCAAACGATGCCTCGCTGATGGCGTAGCGTTCTGCAAATAAGGCAAACGCTGGCCCAAATAAAGACCTGTAAATCCCCAGAGTCACAAAACTTACAAATCCAAGGACAAAAATAGCCCGTTTAGTTGTTATGGGCATGATGTACAACTCAAGTGATGATGAGGGTGAGGTTTACTGTGACCGTTAGCCTTAAGCAGACTACAGATGAGCCTACCAGCACACCGCCACAATGAGACGGTGTTATGAATCTCGATTAAGGCTTTTGACGATGAACCCTGTCGCAGTTGAGGAGAATTGATGTGTCTCTCCTCTTCTCTGTATTTACACGCAACTTTCAGCCACACATTGCGATGCAACGGAATACTTACCCAGTTATATGAGTACAGATCAGCTAGTAGATACAAACTAGCTAGCAGCAAGTGGTGCACCTTCGACAGACACGTCCGCCATTACATGTACGTGACGGGTTTTGTAGCGGAAGCGCATAACCAGTAGGACACTGGCAAGTACCAAACCTGCAACTAACCCGAGCCATAGGCCCACACCACCAAAATTTAGCACAAAGGTAAGCAATACGGCGCTCGAGATACCCACGAGCCAATACGACAAAAGCGCAATGAGCATCGTTGCCCTGGTATCTTTGAGGCCGCGCAGCGCACCGGCAGCACTTACCTGCAAACCGTCAAACATCTGAAACATTGCCGCAATGCTTAAAAACCGGGCAGTGATAGGAATTAAGGGCGCGTTTTCAGGATCACCTAAGTTCAAGTAAAACCGAATAATCACCTCAGGAAACTGCCAAAAACAAAACGCGCACATTCCCATAAACAGTAAACTCAAGCCCATACCTATAAACCCAGCCCTACGTGCAACCACAGGTTTGCCTGCACCCCATGCTTGACCGACCCGCACCGCTGTAGCCGTAGATAAGCCCAGCGGCACCATAAACACCACACTGGTACTTTGCAAGGCAATGGAATGGGCAGCTTGTTCTTGCGTGCCTACAATACCCATCAAAATAGTGGACATCGAAAACATACCTGCCTCAGCACCCAGCGCTGCCCCAATGGGAAGGCCAATTTTGAGGAGTTCACCCATAAACGCCCAGTCAACGCGTTTAATACCCGCAAAAATTTGATAGCGTGCAAAGTGACGCCGCACATACCACGCTGTCATTAAAAACATAGCTAAGTGCACAAGTGAGGTTGCCCAGCCCGTACCAATCACACCCATGCGCGGCACGCCAAAGTGGCCAAACATGAACGTGTAATTTGTAGGAATATTGAGTCCCACACCCACTAGCGTAATAATGGTGACAGGTAATGGACGCGACAGCCCCTCGAGCATCGCCCTGAGCACCACCAACCACAAAATAGGGAGCATTCCCCACGACAGTGCTTTTAAGTAACCAGCAGCCAACACAACCACATCTGGGTCTTGCCCCATGCGGGTCAAAAAGAGGTTGGCATTTTGTAAAATGAGCCAAATCGGTACATATAAAACTAGCGCCAGTAACATCCCTTGTCGGGTCGCACGCCCAATCATAGCGTCATCACCAGCACCATACGCTTGGGAGACCATCGGGCTAACTGAGAGCAAAATACCCAGCGCCAGCAGAAAAATAATCATAAATACACTGCCGCCAAGGGCAATACCAGCCAGTGAGACACCGCCCAGCCGCCCAGCCATGACCGTATCTACAAAGTTCATAGCGTTTTGAGCCACCTGTGCAATGATAATCGGCAGCGCCAAGCGCAACATCGAACGAATTTCTTGCGCTAGGTCACGCCTACTAAGCGGTGCGCCTGAAGCTGTGGAATTTTTTTTAGGGTTGGCTGGAGTACTTACTTTGCCTTCGCGCATAGCTGTCTAGTCTACTCCCCAAGTCATAAGGCGATGTCATGGCTGCTTACGGATTTTGAACAGATGATCTTATTTTGATACCCTAAGTTGATGAAGCCACTTGGATTTGCCGTTTTAGACGGCTCATAATGGCTGACATGCCCCGTAGACGCAATGGCGAGATCACCTCAGCTAAGCCCATATCGGTATAAAAATCGTCTGGCACAGCTAAGATGCTCTCTGCTGCTAGGCCGTTCAAGCCTGCAGACAAAATACCCGCAAAGCCGCGTGTGGTAGGTGCTTCAGGTGGGGCGTCAAAGTGGATATTTACAGCTTCAGAGCCCACGTCTGCAACCAAAAAGAAGGGCGTTTGGCATTCGTGGACACGTTCCATGCTCGAGCTATCCATGCCTTCTGGCAAGGGCGGCACTTTTTTAGAAAACTCGAGCAACATCTGCAGACGTAACGCTTTGGGCGCACGCTTGAAGTTGGCGATAATCGTTTCTAGGGATTCCGGCATACTCATAACTTGCACTATACGCAGTAGTGAACCAGCTTGCCGTGGGCTGGGCGTCACAGTGGTGGCAGTAGGAAAAAGCCGCCTCGAGCAAATTTGTCTCGAGGCGGCTTTTTGGGTTTTAGCTTGAGTTAGGGCCTTGGGCAGTTGACTGCGTTGCCATTAGATATATCCACAACAAACGGTAAGTCAGGTGGGGGGCTACAGTCGAGATTGGTATTTCCCGAGATGTTGACGTTAAGCATGTTATCTCGATATCCCCTGATGTTGTCAAGTTCTGCAATTGACGTTAACCCGTTGTCCATAATCACAATGTATGAACGAATGATCTCGAGTGCGTCAAGGTCATCTAGCGACTCGAGCAGCGGGTTGGCAGCAATCATAAATGCAACACCACCGACGATACGTACATTTTCTAATCCAGCCAGTGACGTTAGCGCTGGATTATTGTCAACTATGAGACCGCCTAAAAGCAACGTTGTTCCTTCTAATCCAGCAAACGAAGTTATGTTGGACCTAATGACTGACAAGCTGTTAGTGACGTTGAAGTTTGTTAAGGGTGCAAAGGATGTTACGCTCATATTAAAAAGCTTTAGATCATTGATACTAGCAAGCCCCTCAATACCTTGCAATGACGTCAAGTTAGGACTTCCAGTAATTTCTAAGCTACTTAAAGATGTAAGATTTTCAAGCCCTGCTAGCGACACTAATGTTTGTTCTTCAAAGATACTAAGCTCACCTACAGATGCTAATGCACTCAGTCCTTGTAAAGACATGAGTGAACTATTCTGCTCGAGCCGTACTTTTCCTACGGAGGCAAGCGCAGTTAGTCCTTCTAATGATATGAGGTTTTCATTTCTAGCCACTGTAAGTTCACTAAGGGTAGTAATTTTTTCTAA
Organism: Deinococcota bacterium; assembly: GCA_039034155.1. Classification (GTDB taxonomy): domain Bacteria; phylum Deinococcota; class Deinococci; order Deinococcales; family Trueperaceae; genus JBCCBI01. The sequence goes on from JBCCBI010000362.1 coordinate 4,772, forward strand.
CCCAGCTAAATTGGTTAGCGCTGAACTAACGATTTCTATGCTTTCTGCAGTCTCTACATTTGCCAGAGGTAGTAGTGAATTTATAGGACCAATAATATGCAGAGTAGTACCTATTGACACTAGATTGTTAAGTCCCTCTAGTGAGATAGATGAGGCACCACCGAAAACATCAAAACGGCCGATAACTACGGCCTCGCCTACTGAACTTAGCTGGTTTAGTCCTGTTAGTGAGGGTAGTACAAGATTACCGTCAATCAAAAGAGAGCCATCGATTGAAGAGACATTATTAAGTCCTTCTAGTGAGGTGAGTAGCTTGTTCTGTCCAACTATCAAGCTACCCCTAATAGACGTTAACTTTTCAAGACCTTTTAGTGAGACAAGCAAGTCATTGCCTATAGGCCAATCTTCAAAACTACCTAGTCCTAATAGAGGTACCTGCACTACATCCCCAATGACAACGTCTCCACCTATAGATACAAGGTTGTCAAGTCCTTCCAAAGAAGTTAACGCATGATTGCCAATTATAGTTAGGTGTCCCCCAACAAACTCGAGATTATCTAGTCCACTTAACGACGGTAATACTGCATTTCCGTCAATAGCTTCAAAAGCACTGAACCTACCAACACCAATCACAAGATCACCGTCAACGCGCTCGAGATTTTCAAGCGATTGCAATGACACAATAGCATTTGGGTCGTTGCCGCCAATTGTCAAACTACCTTCGATACTGCTACAGCTATCAAGCGCGTCAACCTCAGCTTGGGTTGTAGCGTCAATATCACCCTCACAAACTTGATTTTGTGCTGCTTCTACGGTTACTGTGACCTCTTGCGTTCTTGTACCGTAACTATTCGTTGCAGTGAGCGTATATGTCGTTGTCTGGTTTGGTAACACCGGCGTGCTAGCAGATGCGTCTACACTGCCGACATCTGGCGAAATACTAACTGTTAGGACTTACGCACACAACCTCATGGGATAGGAAGGTTGTTTAAGTTGCTGGCTCATGTAGTCATCAAGCAGTCCTTGCTTGAGTTGATAGACAGTTGTTTCGAGCTGGTGGGCAAGACGCTTGAGGTGAACCCAGACT
>JBCCBI010000363.1:0-5813 GCA_039034155.1 Deinococcota bacterium
GTAGTACTAAAGCAAGTTGATAACAATTGATGCTACTGCTCGAGCGCTGTATAAACACAACGTACGTCGTACAAGCTGTAACGTTGCTCGAGCGCTGTATAAACTTGTTTCGGAGACACACGCCCCGTCTCAGCCAAGCTAAACACAACTTGTTCAATAGCCTCCAGGTCACTCATGGCTAGTTCAGTGGCTTCGCGCGGTGTTAGGTGACCGCGTTTAATGAGCTCGAGGCAATGAGTTTGTACCTGCTTCACTGTGATGCCGAGTTTTTCAGCAGTTTCTTGAACGCTACAGCCCGCATAAATGAGGTTGAGCGTATCACCAAGGACGTCAGCATCGTCACTGGCACTATCTTCAGCAGGATTTGCAAAGATGTTATCAACAGTTTCATCAGTGCTTGAAGCTGTAGTGATAGCGTTACTTACATCCTTAGCAAGGTCAGATACGCGCCGGTGCTGACCGTCAGCAGCTATCATCATCATCTTTTTGTTATGTGAGGTGGGTAAAAGCTGTTCTGTAGCAGGTTCGTCTGTATTGCTTTCCGCCACCCTATGGTCGTTGAGGACATCTAAAAAAGCTTGTCCGTAGCGCTCGAGTTTCACCTCACCTACACCAGTAATACTGCGCATCTCAGCTAAGCTCGTTGGCACCGTCGACATCATCTCACGCAAGCTCAGGTCCCGAAAAATCACGTAAGGTGGTACCTGTTGATTGCGGGCAAATTCTGTGCGTAAAGCTTTAAGAGCTGTCCAGAGTGGTTCTTGACTAGGCTCCACTGCGGTTGGTTCCAATGTCCTCACTCGTCGTGTAGCTGTTTGCTGTGACGCCTTATCACGTGCGCGTGCTGGCGCAACTTGCCGCGCTAAAATTTGTGTCTTGCCCTTGAGCACGCCTGCACTTTGAGCTGTAAGTTTAAGTACGCCGTAGCCATCAGCGTCTGTCGTGATGTAGCCTGTTGCCACCAGATTGCGCAGCAGCATGCGCCAAGTTGTGTCACTATGGTCGGTGCCAATGCCGTACGTGCTGAGGCTATTATGATTTAGCTCGAGCACACGCTTGGTCGCTTTACCTAGCAAAATGTCAATCACGTGCCCAGCTCCAAAGCGCTGTCCGCTGCGGTAAATACAAGAAAGTAACATCTGCGCGGCCACAGTCGCGTCCCACGTTTTAGGTGGATTTAAACAGGTGTCGCAGTTGCCGCAAGGTTCAGCTAGCGTTTCACCAAAGTAAGCAAGGAGTACCTGGCGGCGGCACTGCACGCTTTCACAGTAGCCAAGCAGGGCCTCGAGCTTTTGCGTTTCAACCCGCTTAAAGGCCTCATCTGCGGTGGACTGGGCTAGTAAGCGCCGCAGTGATACAGCATCTTGTAAACCGTAAGTTAGTAGCGTGCTAGCAGGTGTGCCGTCCCTTCCCGCACGGCCCGTTTCTTGATAGTAGCCTTCTAAATTTTTAGGTAAATCCAAATGCGCTACAAAGCGTACGTCTGGCTTATCAATCCCCATACCAAAGGCAATAGTTGCTGTCATAACCTGCAAATCACCTTGTAAAAACTGGTGTTGATGCTTATCGCGTATTGCTGCTGGTAAACCTGCATGATAAGGCTGCGCGTTAATGCCGCGCGCTTGCAAATACGCTGCCATGTCTTCGGTACGCTTGCGCGACATGCAGTAAACAATGCCGGCACCATCTGGGTGGTCACGCTGAATAAAGTGAAGCACTTGCTTTTTAGCATTGGCTTTGTCTACAACGTTGTAACAAATATTGGGCCGGTCAAAACTTGCTACATGTTGATAAGCGTCTTCCAATGCTAACTGTTGCACAATATCAGCTCGAGTCGCGGCGTCTGCCGTGGCCGTTAAGGCAATCCTAGGAACATCTGCAAAGCGGTTAATGACGTCTTTGAGGGCGAGATAGTCCGGTCTAAAATCATGCCCCCAGCGCGATACGCAGTGGGCTTCATCAATGGCAAGTAGGGCGAGTTGACTGCGTTCCAGAAGCGCTCGGGTGGCAGGTTTAGCAAGCCGCTCTGGGGCAATGTAAAGCAGGTCAAGTTCAGCAGCGAGTAACTTTGCTTCTGTTGCCCTAATAGCCTCAGCTGATAGGCTCGAGTTTAAAACCGCAGCCGCCACGCCAGCTTGCGTTAGCGCGTCCACTTGGTCCTTCATAAGTGCAATAAGCGGCGATACAACCACAGTAGTCCCCCGCCTAAGCAACGCCGGAAGTTGATAACATAACGACTTACCGCCCCCCGTGGGCATGAGCACAAGGGCGTTACCACCACGCGTTACGTGTTCAATAATGGCAAATTGCCCAGCTCGAAAACTGCTGTAGCCAAATACGTGACGGAGGGCACTGTGCGCTGCAGCACGAAGGTTTGTTGCCATGATGTCTTTATTATGGCACGGTTCTACAGATGTCTTGCCCACCCCTAACTTGTACTACCAAACACCAGTGGGGCAATTTGATATTAAAAGGGGGTGTCATGAAACCTTTTTATCTCAATTGGCTTGTTTTTGGATCACATTAAGTTGTAATAGACTGTAAGGTTGTCCGCTTGTGTCATAGCAACCCCTATGTACTACAATACTCGAGCACATGCTCTGGGAATTTCATGAAGCAATATAAACTTACCTTTGTTGGCATTATTGTATCGTTTGGGTTGTGGCTCACAACCGCACTGCTTGACCTTGATCTATTTGAGCAAGTTGTTGAGTTTTTAGAGAGCCTCGAGGCATTTGAGGTTGACGAATTTATTATTCCCTCAATGATCTTTTTTTTATGTTTATCTTTAAACATTACGCAACTCTACCGGAAACAAGGGATGCGTATTGGTAGCCTCAAAATCTATAAGGCGATGCTTACATCTACCCATCATATTTTGAATAATTTTCTTAACCAGATGCAACTTTTCAAGATGACTGCCGAAAGTACAGAGGGTTTTCCAGAAGAAGTTTTACAGCTCTATGACGAAATTATGGATGAAGCATTAGCCCAGATTGACCAACTTGGCAATGTGACTAGTATTGACGAGAAAACAATTGTTGATTCGGTGGCACCCCAGATTGATATTTTTCCTGATGATGCTGCTTAGCTGATGATCCTACTTAAAATATAGGGACATTAGCTCTTTCTATTTTTGTCTCTCATATCGATTTCAACTCAACACTCTTTAAACCTCTGTGGGTTTTGCCGTCCCTACCTGTATCGGTAGCCATTTCTATACCTTGGTTGTCTTGATAGCGCTTGGAGCTAGGTGGGTTAACTCGTTAATGAATTCACCGGAAAGCGGATAACCCCAATGCGCTAACCCGCAAACCTTTATTTCATAAGACACGGTCTGGCTATGCCATCTCTGAAATATGTATTTGTTACAAGAGGGCTCTTCTAGACATCTCTTTGAACGTGAAACCCCATCCCGAACTACAGAATGGGGTATCGAGCTGCTAAAAATAGCGCTTAAACTGACACAACTGAGTTAGCTTCTGCTCGAATTGCCTCGAGTGCAGCCATTTCTAGTTTGCTGACGTCTTCCTCTTTAGCGCTAGCGTCTTCAACTGCAGGATGCGGGGCAACTTTCCAAAATTCCTCTAATGACGCTTGCCAATTATCTAAGAGGGATTTAGCTCTAGGACTAGCTGTGAGTTCGTAGTGGCGTTCAATCATAGTTTTAAGGAGTTGTTCGTCGATGGCAGTGGTGATACGCTCGAGCCCTACCATGCCGCTGTTGTAACGGTCCGTCAAGACATTAGCCTCATCTAGCACGTAGGCTAGGCCGCCGCTCATACCAGCACCAAAGTTACGCCCGGTTGCGCCTAAAATAACCGCCACCCCACCGGTCATGTACTCACAGCCGTGGTCGCCACAGCCTTCCACTACTACACGCGCGCCCGAGTTACGCACACACAAACGCTCACCCGCTTGTCCTGCTGCGTACAGACTACCGCCGGTTGCGCCGTACAAAACAGTGTTACCGATAATAGTGTGCTCACTCGGGCTAAGCTGACTTTCAGCCCGCGGCCGCACCACAATTTCACCGCCGTACATACCTTTGCCAACGTAATCTTGGGCCTCACCCTCGAGGATGAGCCGTACCCCACGGTTATTAAACAACCCAAAACTCTGCCCCGACACACCTGTAAAGGTAAGTTCAATGGCGCCAGCCGGCAAGCCATCATCACGGTGTACCCGCGCAATTTCACCGGATAAGCGCGCGCCTACCGAACGTTCGCGGTTGGTAATGCTGTAGTGTTTGCGGATAGGGTTACAGGTACTAATTGTCTCAGTACAATCTTGCCAAATGATTTCATCAAGCGGCACACTGTCTTCGGGGCGGTTGTTGTGTCGCTGCTGGGAACGGCGCGGCTTGCTACCTGCTGGGTCAGGGTCTCGCAAGATAGCCGTTAAATCAAGCTGACTTGCTTTAGGGAGATTAACCTCTTTAGGCGTTAGCAAGTCTACCCGACCAATCACCTCATCTAGACTTCTAAAGCCCATTTCTGCCAAAATCATGCGCACTTGTTGGGCAACATAGGTCACAAAATTCACCACATGGTCGGGTTCACCCGGGAATTTGGCACGCAGGTCTGGGCGCTGCGTAGCCACACCTACCGGGCAGGTATTTAAGTGACACTGACGAATCATGGCGCAGCCTGCGGCTACCAGTGCAGTTGTACCAAAGCCAAACTCCTCAGCCCCCAAGAGCGCACCCATCATGACATCGCGCCCAGTTTTCATACCGCCATCTACCCGCAAGCTCACGCGACCGCGCAGGTCATTTTCAACCAAAACTTGCTGAGTTTCAGCGAGACCTAACTCCCACGACACACCTGCGTGCTTCATAGAAGACAATGGCGAGGCTCCCGTGCCGCCATCGTGCCCAGAAATCTGAATATTGTCCGCGTAGCCTTTGGCAACACCGGCAGCAATTGTGCCCACACCTGCTGTGGCGACTAGTTTGACGCCCACTCTAGCAAAACGGTTCACCCGTTTAAGGTCATAGATAAGCTGGGCAAGGTCTTCAATCGAATAGATATCGTGGTGGGGCGGGGGTGAAATAAGCGTCACCCCAGGTACTGAGCGGCGAATGCGTGCAATTTCGTCATTCACTTTGTGACCGGGAATTTGGCCACCTTCACCGGGTTTAGACCCTTGGGCCATTTTAATTTCAAGCTCGCGGGCGTTAATCAAGTAGTGCGGTGTGACGCCAAAGCGACCCGAAGCCACTTGTTTGATAGCACTGTTCGCCCAATCACCTTGTTTGGGGTGCCATGGGGCGTGGCTAAGCTCGGGCATATCCTGTTCGTATTTGTAAAAACGACTAACATCTTCACCACCCTCACCAGAATTGCTTTTAGCACCCAAACGGTTCATGGCAATGGCTAAGGTTTCGTGGGTTTCCCTCGAGACCGACCCATGACTCATAGCCTGCGTGGTAAAGCGGGTAACGATGCTTTCAATGGGTTCAACGTCATCTAGAGGCAGAGGCGTAGCAGCTTTTTTGTAGGTCAGTAGGTCGCGTAAGTTAGCCCGCGGGCGTTCGTTGACAGCTTGGCTGTACTTTTCAAAGGCTTCGAAACTCTGCGTGCGTACGGCTTTATGTAGCGATTTAAACACTTGCGGATTAAGCGCGTGGTATTCGCCTGACTTGCGAAAGCGATAAATACCCCTGTCAACTAAGGGGCCATTTGAGGCATCATCTTCAAAAGCCTCCTGGTGAAAAGTCAGTGTGTCATGTGCAAACGTGGTAAGAAGCGCGCCACCAATACGGCTTGGCGTACCTGTGAAGTAGCGATCAATAACCGCTTGCGACACAC
>JBCCBI010000364.1:0-5812 GCA_039034155.1 Deinococcota bacterium
ACCCTTCATGATGCTCAGCAAAATATGTCTGCGTATAGTTCAGCTGACTACTCAGCAAAAACTCGCAGTATGCCAAACGGTGGTTGCTGTAATCCATTCCCTATCGTTTCATTTCCTTACCTCGTGCGTAAGTCCTAAAACTTAAACTGACGACTAACGTTGACCCAATTAGTATCGATGCTGACAAAAATCAGCATCAACGTTGGGCACTGTCAAAATCTACAGTGTTCTCAACCTACAGCGTTCCCAAGGCTCGAGAATTTTGAGGTCTAGTCTTTACGACCCTGTGGTATAAGCGGATTTCGTAGCGTATCTTACCTGCTCTAGCAGGGGTTAATTCCTTTGAGAATCAATCGGATTTGGTATGAGATAACCTTCGGAGAATGCAAGAACATCAACTGGCAATGCTGGGGAAGTTCTAATGGTCTCTTACGGCATCGGATACTGGCTTGCTAAACGGTTCACGTCCGCCTGCACAACCTCAGCAGGTTCACCTTTGAGCGCCCGGTCAATGAGGCTAGCAACCTCTGACATAGTGTCTGGCGTGAATCCGCGCGTGCTGAGTGCTGGCGTGCCAATGCGAATCCCAGAGGTCACAAATGGTGAAGTAGGATCAAATGGGATGGTGTTTTTGTTGACGGTAATTTGTACCGCATCTAGGCGGGCTTGGGCTTCTTTACCAGTAATGCCGTGTTCACGTAAGTCAAGCAAAAATACGTGGTTGTCGGTGCCACCAGACACAACGCGGTAGCCTTTACTAATGAGTGCTTTACTCAGCGCTTGGGCGTTGTCCAAAATGAGTTGCGCGTAGGTTTTAAACTCGGGGCGCATGGCTTCAAAAAAGGCGACGGCTTTGGCAGCGATGACGTGCTCGAGCGGCCCCCCTTGCGTACCTGGAAAAATCATCTTGTTAAACTTTTTGCCAAGCTCAACATCGTTGGAAAGAATAAGTCCAGAACGTGGTCCGCGTAATGTCTTATGGGTTGTCGTAGTAACAACATGCGCGTGGGGAATAGGGCTAGGGTGAAGTCCAGCGACAACTAAGCCAGCAATATGCGCAATATCTGCTAGTAAATACGCGCCCACTTCATCAGCAATGGCGCGGAATTTGGCAAAGTCAAGCATGCGGCTGTAAGCGGATGCACCAGCGATGATAAGTTTAGGGCGATGCTCGAGCGCAAGTTCACGCACGGCCTCATAATCAATCTGCTCGGTCTGCGCGTCCACCTGATAGCCCACGACGTTGTAGTGCAAGCCGGAAAAATTCACGGGTGACCCGTGGGTAAGATGCCCCCCGTGCGACAAATCCATGCCCAAAATAGTGTCATCACGCTCTAAAAGTGCGTAATAGACAGCTAAGTTGGCAGACGACCCAGAGTGCGGTTGTACGTTTGCCCAGGCTGCACCAAACAACTCTTTAGCGCGGTCGATAGCCAGTTGCTCAACTTTATCAACAACTTCACAGCCGCCATAGTAGCGTTTGCCGGGGTAGCCCTCAGCGTATTTGTTAGTCAGCACACTGCCGACAGCTTCCATAATTTGCTGGGATGTAAAGTTTTCTGAGGCAATTAGCTCGAGCCCATCACGTTGCCGCACAAACTCTTGCTCAACAAGGTCAAACAGCGCCTCGTCACGGACTGTGGAAATAAGAGGTTTAGTCTCAATCATGGGCAAAATGATAGCACGCATGTGGATAGTCCAAGCTGATAACGTCTCACGTTAGCTGATGAACTCAACCTCAACCTTAAGGGCATGATGATATAGTTCTGGCATACAATTACCGTTCTACGGATGATGCTGATAACGGAGGAGAATCAAAATGCGTATTCAGGCTAAGCAAGTGGTTATTGGGATGTTCATGAGTTTGTTGATGCTAGCAAGTGCAGGTGATTTGGTAGCTATTGGCGGCGCGCTCGAGCCTGACAATGAAGCCATCTATCAAGCTGTTATTGCCCGTGCTAGCAGTGACGACCCGCTCATCTGCATATTGGGTACAGCGAGTAGCGATCCTGTAAGCAGTGCCGAAAGCTACGTAAGTGACTTCACTAGCTACGGTGCTGACAGTACTATCATCGATATCACGGTAGATAATGCCGCAGAAGCTAGCTACAGTGATGAGGTAGTGAGTGAGGTTGCTGGCTGTCACGGCTTTTTCTTTACGGGTGGCGATCAGCGCCGTATTACCGAAGCTTTATTAATTGAGGATGGTATGGATACACCTGTGATGGCCGCTATTCGTGAGCAGTTTGAAGCGGGTGCGGTTATTGCAGGCACAAGCGCGGGTGCAGCCATGATGAGTACAGTCATGATTAGCGGCGGCTCGAGCGTTGACACGCTCCTCGGTAGTGAAGGTACTGTCACTACCGAAGCCGGGCTAGGCTTTGTTGACAGCATGATTTTAGACCAACACTTTGTGGAGCGCGGGCGTTTTGGACGGCTTATTGGCGCACTCGCCGAAGCTGGTTTAGGTATGGGGGCGGGCATTGGTGAAAACACGGCTTTGGCTATTGGTGATGACGGTACGCTCGAGGTCATTGGCGAAGGTCACGTGGCACTCATTACGCTCATTGAAGAGGCTGAGGTTGACAGCCTCGAGGTAGTTAGTGGCGTGCGTATAAGCTTACTGTCCCACGGCGATGTCGTTGACGAAACAGGCACCGTCACCATTTTGACTGACCGTGAAAATACCGCTGAGGTTGGCTTTTACTACGATGAAGGGACCATTTTTGCGGTTGATATTTTTGGTCCTAGCGTGCTGGCAGACGTGCTTACTCAACTTGTAGATAGCCCCGAAGCTGAAGCCAGCGGACTTGCCTTTGCCGGTGCAGCGGACGCTAGCTTTGAAAGCGACGGTGTGCGCGTTGTGTTTAGTAAAGACGAAACAACCCAAGGTTACTGGGGGCGGGTAGACGGTGAAAATTATAGCGTTGTGAACGTACTGATGGTGGTTGAACCAATTACAGTGAGTGTGGTACCGCGTGAGTAACTAGGGTGTGTCATCAAATAGGAGATAGTTAAGCTCGTGTTGGCTAGAGATAGCATGGACATATGATTGGATAGTAGCTGAGGAAGGGAAGAGTAAATGGGCAAGAGACGCTAGGCACTTCGAGATGAACAGTGGGAGCGAATTAAGAATCTGCTACCCGGACGTATCGAAACGGTTGGTGTCACCGCTAAAGATAATAGACTGTTTGTTGAAGCAGTGCTGTACCGCTATCGTGCAGGCATTGCGTGGCGTGATCTACCCGAGCGATTTGGTGATTACCGTGTGATTCACACCCGTCATATGCGTTGGAGTAGAAAAGGCGTGTGGAAACAGGTATTTGAGCATCTATTTAAGGAAGCTGACAATGAGTACGCAGCCATCGACGCAACGATTGTGCGCGCTCATCAACATGCTACGGGTGCAAAAGGGGGAACCAGACAACAGAGTGCATCGGGCGCTCAAAGGGTGGTCTGAGCACCAAAATCCATGCCAGTTGTGATGCTTTGGGTAATCCCACAGGCTTTCATCTCAGTCCTGGACAAGCGCATGATTTACAGGGTGCAGATGCTTTACTACCCAAGCTGCTTGACCCTATACAGGCGTTGCTAGCCGACAAAGCCTATGATGCACAGGAGCGCGTTCTTGATCTCTTAGCAAACGCCAATGTCAACACCGTTATCCCACCCAAAGCTAATCGAACGGAGCAACGCGACTACGACAAAGAAATGTCCAAGTGGCGACATCTGATCGAAAACTTCTTCCAAAAACTCAAGCAATACCGCGCTATTGCTACCAGATATGACAAGCGTGCTTCTTCCTTTCTAGGTGGCATTTATCTCGCTGCTTCTGTTATTTGGCTTAATTGATGACACGCCCTAGTAAAACCTCAATCTGCTCAGGCTTAACAACCTCAAGTAGCTTCGTTAGTAACTCGGTTCGCTCCAGCGTATTGGAGCTTCCTTGCTTGTCCAACAGCACAAAGGCTAAGGGAATTGCCAGACACCCATCACATACAGCTAGCATCAAAATGTTAATGTTGATCTTCCCAAACTGCCAGTTCGTTCTATCCACACACAAGCTGTAGCGTTCTTTATTCATCATTCCCAGCATCAGTCTCATAAATACCTTGTGATTGAGCTGCTGACTGGCAAAAAACCTCTGCGCTCGCCTATAAATTGAGTCTTCTTGAGCACAGCTCTGTATCTTTGCTACCACCCTTTTAAGATTGACTGTCCTAGCTTCAACGAGTCCCAGTATCAGCATTGCCATAAACGCTATTCGTGCTTTGGGTAGCTTAACGCCTACATCTCGCAACGCTTCTACTAATCCGGTATGCTTCATCTGAGTTCTCCTTGTTGTTTATTTGTCCAATAAACATTTTGACTGGCGAACTCCTTATCTCATAACTGTCGTGTACTTAGGAAAAACAGTCTTATGAAGCTTACTGACAAGCTCCTCCTGAGAAAACGCTTCATCAACATTTCTCAGATTGAGCATACTCGCCACCGCAAACCTACCAACTTTGCCGTTAACATTCTAGCTGGCTTAATTGCCTACACCCATCAACCTAAAAAACCTAGTATCAACTTGCCCGACAAGCTTTCTCAGCTCCCCGTGTTGGTGTAGCAAAACTCCGAACTCAGGTTGGGTTATGAAACATACTTACGGATATCGCTAATAAAAGATACTGCGCATCAGGGCAACAAATCTATATATGTTTAGGCTTTCTTTAAGTTAATCGCGCTAAGCTATAAACATGGCTGCTATACAACGATTAAAACAGCTAGACTATGGATATATAATATTTACATTACTTTTTATATTGGTAAATATGGCGTTAGCCTGGCAACCCAAACCTGAGGTTGTCATAACCACACAACACAATGATCTGCACGCTACGCTCTTCACAACAGGCGAGCTTGTCATTGTTGATGACCTCCATAAGCAACGACTCAGGACAGAGGTATATGGCGAGTCTGTAGAGTTTTGGCGAAACTTACCCATGCTTTTACAGTTTGATGATTTAGATGACGACGAAACACTCGAGCTCATCGTCATAGTATCCACGCCAGGTGTATCTTGTTGCAGCACCCTTGCTGTGGCGTATATGCAAAACGGGCAATACATGTTGACTGACGCCCTCTACCGCAAATATGGCATTAGCTTTGAGTTGCAGGATGTTGATGTTGACGGTTGGCTCGAGATTCGCACCCTCAACACGCCTTTTAATGCTTTGCTAGGTGGTTCAGATGCCGTGGCCATTGCCAGTCCTTTGCAGATACTGGCTTTTCAACAAGGAAAACTCACGGATATTAGCCATGATTTTCCCGAGCTTGTGCGTGCACAACTTGCTGACTGGCAAACCGAACTAGCAACAGCGCAACCAGAAGAACCTTGCGAGGTACTAGCGGCAGGTACGTATCTTGCGTTGCGTTATCTTTTGAATGAGGGGGAGCAAGGTTGGCGCGAGTTAGCGCGTTTTTGCCCACTCGATGGGGCAACGCGGACCCGTCTACGCCAAGCTTTGGTTGAGTTTAACTATGCGGAAGGATTTACACGTATTGACCCAGACGATGTTGACGATCTAACGACGCCGCTTGACTGGTCGCTCGAGCTTATCCAACACGGACAAACCCTAATACCTGTAGATAGCAGTGTGTCACTTTTAGCAGACACCTTTACTGTGAACATCACACTACCGCGTCCGCATCCTGTTTACCTCAATTTGTCAGCGGGTAGCACAAACTATCAGCAGCTGGTTATTGGCGAAGACGTGACAAGCAGAGATAATGAGCTGTTTTCACTCGCCACGGGCATCGCTGAACT
>JBCCBI010000365.1:0-5781 GCA_039034155.1 Deinococcota bacterium
CTCATTAACAAACGTCTTGGACAAGTTGTACTTTTTGTTGTCCTAGCTGCTTTTTCATTTGCTATTCTGTTCCCGTTTTACTGGGTCATTCGCACAGCACTCACCGACCCCGCATTGGTGTATACCAACATTCAATCATTTACACCGGTAGAAACAACTGGCGTGAACTTTTTGCGCGTGCTTGGCGCACTTGATTCGCAAGTGCTCATTGATCAAGGTGCTACCAACATCTCGCCAGGGCGTTTGAACTTTTTCTTGTTCATGCGAAACTCGTTCATTGTGGGTCTTCTCACTACCCTTGGGCAAGTGTTTTTTAGTAGTACCGCTGCATACGCGTTTGCCCGCCTAAAATTCCCCGGACGAAACGTGATTTTTGGACTTTACTTAGCTGGGCTCATGATTCCCGGCATTGTGCTGTTTATTCCGAACTACGTGCTCATTCAGCAACTTGGCTGGATTAACACCTTTGCAGGCATTATTGCGCCCACCTTTTTGATGACGCCGTTTGCAGTGTTTTTTATGCGCCAGTTTTTCTTGGGTTTGAACACCAGTATTGAAGAAGCAGCTATTTTAGATGGTGCAACTAAAATTGGCTTTTTTACCCGCATTGCCTTGCCCCTTATCCAAGGACCCGCCATCACCCTAAGTATTTTGACGTTCATTACCACCTGGAACCAGTACTTGTGGCCGTTTGTAGTGGGGCGCAACGAAAGCGTGCGGATGCTCACCGTGGCACTTAGTATTTTCCGGGCCCAAACCCCGCAAGGTGCACCTGACTGGACGGGGCTTATGGCCGCAGCCACCATTTCAATTGTGCCATCTGCACTTATCTTTATTTTCTTTGGACGCAGAGTGATTGATTCCATTCAGTTTTCAGGTGGTAAATAGCGCGTTCCCGAGACATCTTCTGATGCATCCCACTCAAAATTCACTAGACACATTCAGCATTACCACTAGAAAGTATGTCCATCACGCACATCGTCTTCTAACTTCGTCACTAAGACTTATTTCACCCTATTTAGGCAACACGCCCGGTCAGGGCTTTGCAGAAGGAGATTTATATGAACCGTATGAAACACGTTTTACCGCTTGTTGCGCTTGTCAGCTTGCTGGCATTTGCCCAAGCGCAAGTGACCTTACGCTATTCACTTTGGGATGGTAACCAACTTCCGTCTTACCAACAGTGTGCTGTGGACTTTACCGCTCAAACAGGTATCAACGTTGAAATTGAGCAACTTGGCTGGGAAGATTACTGGTCCAACATTCAAACAGGCTTTGTAAGTGGTGAAGCACCTGATGTATTCACCAATCACCTTGCGAAGTATCCAGAATTTGTTGCCCTAGGGCAACTTACCGATATTCAACCCCTGGTTGAGGCTGAATCACTCGACACCAGCATTTACATTGAGGGCTTGGCAGACTTGTGGATACGTGACGGTGAACGTTACGGACTCCCCAAAGACTTTGACACTATTGCCATTGTGTTTAATAAGGCCGCACTCGAGGCAGCCGGCGTGACGCTCGAGGAAATCAACGACATGACCTGGAATAGTGAAGATGGCGGCACGTTTGAAGAGGTTATCGCCAAACTCACCATAGACGCTAACGGCAATAACGGTCTAAGCCCTGACTTCGACAAAGACAATATTGCTCAGTATGGCTTTACCAACGAATTTGGTAGCGCTGGTGCGTACGGGCAAACTGAGTGGAGCTGGCTTGCTGTCGCGAACGGCTTTAGCTTCAATAACGGCATTTGGGGCGATGAATACTACTATGATGACCCACAACTTGCCGAAGTGTTTGATTGGTTTACCAGCTTGTGGCTCGAGAAAGGCTATTCACCTGACATGGCCGAGCAAGCTTCCCTTGGGCGTGCTGGTCTATTCCAAAGTGGCACCGTCGCCATGGTTCCCGACGGTAGCTGGATGATTGGTACCTACTTAGGTAGCAACTTTGAAGTTGGTTTTGCCCACTTGCCTGCTGTTGCAGGTCAACGCAAGAGCATGTTTAACGGTCTTGCTGACTCAATTTGGGTAGGCACCGAACACCCCGAAGAAGCTTGGGCATGGGTGAAGTACCTTGCTAGCCCAGACTGCATTAACGTAGTTGGCGCGTCTGGTGTTGTTTTCCCCTCAACTGAAGAGGGTTTGAGCCTTTCTGTAGGCGTTCGTGATGAAGCTGGCATTGACATTACTGCGTTTACCGAGCAAGCAACCATGGAAGGTGGCACGTTCCTCTTCCCCATTACCGATTACGGTAGCGAAATTAACACCATTATGGCTGAAACCACCCAAGCTATTGGCTTAGGTCAAGGCAGTGCAACTGAACTGCTTGAAAATGCCAACGAGGAAGTTAACGATCTGTTCTAAATAACCTTAGTTACGTGGCGGTTGGTGAGCACGAGCACCACCGCCGCGTTTTTGTGTATTTTGAGATGATGTACTTACCTTGAGATGACATCATCTCTATAGATCTGTAGCATCTAGCTTGTTTGATAGTTAATCTAGATACGAAAAATCCCAACCACAAGCGTATCTGCAAGATACGTCGTCATCACAACTCAACGACATCCAACTCCATCAGCATCACGAGATTGACGTTGGAGTTGCTCGAGCCTCTTACATCTCACTCGAAAACTGACCTGATTAGAACTTACACAACTAGCATCTAAATTTACGTGAGGCAATAGTTTTGTAAGTGTACTCGAGGCGTTAATACTCACATCACCAAGATGAATTTGCCCTTGAATGCGTAGCTCTTATCCACATCACGTCAACATCAACGAGAATTTCTGATGCCACAGCACTTTTTATACTCATCTCTGGTTCTGACAAAAATCTCAACACCATAAAAACCATCCTCAAAATCTGTTGTAGCAAAATTACCACCTCATCCTGAAGGAGTTTTGTATGAAGCCTAAAATCACTTTGGTTGGCGCAGGGTCAACTGTGTTTGCAAAAAACCTCATGGGCGATATTTTGAGTTATCCGGCGCTGGCAGATGCCACCCTGATGCTGTTTGACATTGACGAGCAACGCCTCAACACCTCCGCTGTGGTTGCCCGGAAACTGGCCGGCACTTTGGGTGTATCACCAACAATTGAGACAACTACTGACCGCAAACGTGCGTTAGACGGGGCAAATTATGTCATCAGCATGTTTCAAGTAGGCGGCTATAAACCCAGTACAGTCGTTGACTTTGATGTCCCTAAAAAGTACGGTCTGCGCCAAACAATTGCCGATACGCTTGGCATTGGCGGCATTATGCGGGCGCTGCGCACCATTCCGGTGTTTTTGGACATGCTGAGCGAAATGGAAGAACTTTGCCCAGATGTCACTCACCTCAACTACGTGAATCCTATGGCGATGAACTGTTGGGCAATGAACCGCTGGACGGAGCAGCGCGCCTCGAGCATTACTACCATTGGTTTATGTCATAGCGTGCAACATACTGCAGGTGAACTCGCGAGCGATATTGGCGTTCCTGTTGAGGAAATTAATTATCTATGTGCAGGCATCAACCACATGGCGTTTTATCTAACGTTTGAGCGGGACGGCGAAGACCTCTACCCTCAAATTAGGCAGGTGGCAAATAGTGGCAACATTCCGTCTCGAGGTAGTGCCAGCCGTACCGACGGTGGCGTGAGCGGCTTGTCTGATGCGGTGCGTTACGATATGTTCACCCGCCTCGGCTACTTTGTCACCGAGTCCAGTGAGCACTTTAGCGAGTACACGCCGTGGTTTATTAAAGAGCAGCACCCTGACCTGATCGACAAATTCCAGATTCCGCTAGATGAATATATTGTGCGCTGTGAGCGACAAATTGCGGGTTGGCATGAGTTGCGTGAGCAGTTAGAAGACCCCAACGCCAGCCTCGAGGTTAAACGCAGTGTCGAATACGGCTCGAGCATCATTCATTCCCTAGAAACAGGTGAGCCAGCCGTCGTTTACGGCAACGTACAAAACAAGGGCCTCATCGACAACCTCCCCGACTGCGTTGTGGAAGTGCCTTGTTTAGTGGATAAAAACGGTATTCAACCGACCAAAATCGGTAAGCTTCCACCTCAGCTTGCGGCGCTTATGCAAACGAACATCAACGTCCAAAACCTCACTGTTGAAGCTGCGCTTACGGGCAAACGCGAGCATATTTATCATGCTGCCATGCTCGACCCGCACACCAGTGCAGAACTAAGCCTCGAGCAAATTTACAATCTGGTTGATGATCTGATTGAAGCACACGGCAACTGGCTGCCGGACACCTTCCGCGACCCTGTGGCAGCCTAGTCAATCGAGGTTAAGCTGATGCCATCAACTAAGGCTATGACACGTGCGTTGTCATCCTCCAGCTAGACTCACACACTGTGTGCACGCGTCTGTGTTATGACTATATGTTGGCTCGAGCCTGTAGTTTGAACGTGTATCTCGAGCCAGACCGTATGTTTAGGAGTATCCGCAGTCCCCATCTCTATCTCGGTAGCCTGCTATGAGTTTTAACCACTATGAGTTTAACCATCCACGAGTTTTAGGCGTACATGAGTTCTAAACGCAAACGCGTTACCAGCCAACAAGTTGCTGATCTGGCTGGCGTATCGCGCACGACGGTGTCGTTTGTGCTCAATGACACGCAGCTTAGTAAGAGCATTAGCCCGGAAACGCGCAACCGCGTCTTGCGCGCTGCTAAAGAACTTAACTACGTGCCAGACGCCGCTGCACGCACCCTTGCCAGCGGCCAAACGCAAACCTTGGGTGTGGTGGTTGCAGACACGCAGCACCTCGAGGTGGATGCGTTCATCGCCAAGTTGCTTTTTAAGCTCACGGATGTCAGCCGCGAGCACGGCTTTAAGATGCTTATTGAAACCGTGGACGAGATTCACGGCGGGGACGCGTATCAACGCTTGGTAAGTGCCAAACAAATTGATGGGCTACTGGTGGTGAACCCCAGAGCAGACGACCACGCGCTTGCAGAGATTGTCAACTCGCCGTTCCCAGTTGTTCTTCTAGGCAGTATGGGTAACCCTAACGAGTACGTTGTCACCCACGCACCAGGTGCACATTTAGTGGTGGATCATTTAATTAGCTTAGGGCACACGCGTATTGCGCACATTAGTTACGGGCCGATGGCCTACCAAAGTGCGCGTTTACGCCTCGAGCAATACCAACAACGGCTCGAGCACGCTAACTTACCCCCCGACCCCGAGCTGATCCGCTACGGCAACTTTAGTGCTGAGAGCGGCTTTGAAGCAATGCAATCTCTGCTTGACCTAGCGCAGCCACCCACAGCTGTATTTGCAGGTAACGACACCATTGCCTTTGGCGTTCTTGCTGCCATTCGTGAACGCGGTTTACAGGTGCCAGAGGATGTTGCTGTGGTTGGCTTTGACAACTTACCACTTGCCAGCTATGCGTCCCCCCCGCTAACTACTGTACAAACCAGTGCTATTCAGCAAGGACAAGCAGGTGGTGAGATGCTCATTCAGCGTATTCGGGGTGAGGTAGCGGAGCAACAGCGGATTATTGAGACCAAGTTGATTGTGCGTGAGTCTTGTGGGAGTTCAACACATTGAAGTTCAGTACATTGATACAATGGCTGGAATATACCTAATCAATAGAAAGCAGAGAGCATGATTGTTGACCAAAAGCTTTACGATGCAGCAATCAATCTAGCACTACGTCGCTACCCAGAAGGATGGGCCGGCGCAGCAGCCATGTACACGGCAGATGGGCAAATTTTAACCAGCGTTTACGTAGATGCCAACGCTACTAGTGCAGAACTATGCATGGA
>JBCCBI010000366.1:0-5767 GCA_039034155.1 Deinococcota bacterium
GCTGCAAACACGTTGGGGACGCTCGAGCCTTGCTTGTCGTCTGGACTAAGTTCAAGCTGCTTCATACTTAGCTCCCAAAGTTGCTTTTGCAGACGCGTATTATATGACAGCTTGCTTGACTTCACAACCTTGCCATTAGAAGCAATATAAAGTCCTGTTTGACCGTTTAAGTCTGTAGAACTTGCTGCATAAATAGATGACCGGGCAGCCTTTTGGCGACTTGCTATGGGGTCAGCACGTCCAAAGCTGAGTTTCATAAGTGGCCATAGTGGGCGCATAAACCAGGGGACAAATTTAGCTTGCATTTGAGCGGTCATGTCTGTGCTGGCACCACCGGGGTCAGCTGCAAAAAAAGCAATGCCTTCTGCTGCTAACGCGTCACCCCAGTGGTACATGGTCATCAAATTCACCAATTTAGCAGCGCCGTAGTTGCCAAGGGCAATGTAGTGCTTTTCCCCTTGTAAATTGTCCATATTCACGCGCGCAAAACGGTGTCCGCTTGACGTAAGATTAATGACTCGAGCACCCTCAGCTTGCTTAAGTAAAGGACCTAGTTGCCAGGTTAGCAGCAAGGGATTGAGATGATTCATGGCGTAAGTAGCTTCTATGTCATCTGAGGTAATCCAACGTTCGCCGTAAAGTCCGCCGGCATTGTTGATGAGTACATCAATGTGGTCTGTTTGGTTGTGGAGGCTGTCAACTAAATGGTTGACGCCCGCCCTGGTACTTAGGTCGGCAGAGATAAACTGAACGCGCTGGTGCTGTCCGTACTGCTGAAGTTCAACTTGGACGTGTTTACCTTTATCAGGGTTACGCCCTACAACAATTAAGGTTGCGCCTAAACGGGCTAGCTCGAGTGCTGTTTCTTTGCCGATGCCATCGGTAGCGCCGGTAATCACAACAGTTTTATCAGCTAAAGTTTTATTAGTTAATTTAGGGTCTGTAGGTGTATTAGTTGAGGTTGACATAATGACCTACCTTGTTAATCCTTCTATGCCAATATCCAGTTGAACCAAAGCTGGTGTTAGGGCGTCATAGTGACGAAGCCCAATCATCTGCTCATACAGGCCGCCATCTGTCACCACAAAAAGTTGATCGCTAGCGTCTGCTACCCCAAAAACGGCTGCGGTAGGACCAATGACGTTTTCAGATGAGGCAGCCAGCACAACCTTGTCATTGTCTTGGGTAATTTGAACAACGGTGTTAAAAGGATGGGTTGTGGCGTAGATGTTACCGTCAACATCAAACGCAAAGTCGTCGGTATTAACCCCACTTGAGTGAATAGTGATGTCATCAGGTTGACCGTCCGCTGTTAGGTCAATGCGGACAAAGTTACCTGTAGACGAGTTGGAGACGTAGAGCGAGCCCTCAAAAAACTTAAGCCCGTTAGCACCTGGAAACCCTGCGGGACCGGCTGGGGCTAACAGGTCGTGCTCGAGCCAGACCTCGAGTTCATTACTACCTTGCTTAAGGATCCAAACTTTTCCCCCCAACGAATCCGCTGCATAGAGGTTGTTGTCAGCGTCGAAGGTAATGCCGTTTAGAGCAGCACCCTGAGGGGCAACGGCGATATGTTCAAAGCCACCATGTTCAAAGTCACCATGTTCAAAATTACCGTTTGCGAGGCCATCCTCAACATGTAAACGGTAAATTCCCATCTGGCGTTGTTGGTCGGGAGTTAAAGCTTCAAACGCTGCGCCTGCGTTGACGTACAAGTGACCATCTCCACTAAACGCCAAGGTGCCTGCACCCGTTAGATGAAGCTGACCTCGGCTATCGTCTTGATGTTGATACCAAACAAACGACTTGCTTATGTCTTGAGGGTGAATGACTGTGGCATAGATGCTGCCAGCTTGCGATACGGCTATGCTTTCTACTAACGTACCTGCTTCAAACTCGTGTAAGACAGTTGCTTGACGTGCTTCATACGGATAAAGCTGCGTAAAGTCAGGCAACGACGGACTATCTTGAGCACTAGCAAACGTCACTACAGCTACAAAAAGACTTAAACCCAATTTCATAAGACACTCCTTAATAAGATGACTGCTCGAACGAGGTACATGATAGAATCTTTAATTGAATTTGTCAACTAAAGATAAAAACATTGATTTGTATATTCAGGTAAATTGGCTTATGCTGAGGTTAGGAGCCTATGAGCTGAGGAGCGTCTTAAATACCTTGCCACAAGTAATTGGTGTTGAGGTGTTTCCGGTTTATTCTGTGCTGCAAGATGAAAGCTGACAAAGTTGCCATCTAAAATAATCAAAGTTGTTTGGACGCAGGTACTTGTATCAGGTCCGATACAACGCGCTGTAGATGCTTATAGAGGTCATCACGTTCTAGTTAGATTTATGGTGATTTTTAACCTCGAGCCGTCTTGCTGACGCTTAAAACCACTCAGATTAGGTTGTTGCTAAAATAATTAGAGAGGACACTATGGACGAAGAAACCGTCAACCAAGACGTTGACCAAGACATTGACCAAGACGTTGACCGAAATATTGAAGAACTTTTGCTGGTCATTAGCCGCAACATGCGCAAACTTTACACCGGCCTAGGCGAAGAATTTGGGCTGAACAGTATGCAGATGTCTGCATTGCACGCACTGGCGGAAGGTAACGCCGCCATGCGCAACTTGGCAGAAAAAATTGGTTGCGATACGTCTTACATTACGGGAATTGCTGACGCACTAGAGAGTAAAAACTTGGTGACTCGCCAAGCAGATACTAACGATAGGCGTGTAAAGCAACTTGTACTCACCCAACAGGGACACACCTTGCGTCAAGATTTTTTTGATAAGCTTTATGCCAAAAGCCCAACAACGAGTTTGAACGCCACAGAAAAGAAAAAGCTCCACGCACTTTTACAAAAAATGCGTGGAGCAAGTGGGGAAGATGTCTATTCGTAGATTGGATTGATGTTCTAGCTGGCTCGAGGTGATGCTCGAGTAAGACTCAAGGGCAGCGTATACGTAACATGCTAATCCATACAAAACATTTTTGACCTTAAGACGTAAACCTCAAGATGTAAACAGCGGTTCCATCTGGCGTTCTCTAAATACAACTTCCATCTCGCTGTCTGGGATTGTGCCCGTAAATCTCTCGGCGGCATCAAAAACCCTAGGTAAAATATGAATGTCTCCCACAGTGTTTAAAAATACCTCTTTTTGTCCCAAGACCCAGTGCACGGCTTTGTCGATGTCGTGTTGGTCCTCGAGTGGCTCGTACCAGGTTGCCCTAGTGGGTTGTTTGTCACCCCATGGTGCACGGGTAATGGCTTTGATGGTTTGCACCGCCACGTTACGCTCTTGGCAAAGTTTGTACAGTGCCTCAAAGTCAGCGGCATAGTCGGGAAGTTGCATCATCACATAACTAAACGGTAACAGCACGGCATCGAAATCATATTTTTCTAAGCTTTGCAAGTGTCTTTGGGCAACCGTGAGGCCGTGACCAGTCACGCCAATATAAGACACAATGCCTTCGTGTTTGGCGTCAATGGCTGCCTCGAGCGCGCCACCTGCACTCATGGCAACCTCCCACTCACTTGGGTCAACTAAGTTGTGGAGTTGAATGAGGTCAATGTGGTCAATTTGCATCCGTTCCAAGGAGCGGTAAATTTCGTCTCTAGCCGCTTGATAATTGCGCTCACCTGTTTTGGTGGCTAAAAAAACCTCATCACGATGGTCTTTCAACCACGGTGCTAGCCGAAGTTCTGCGTCCCCATAACTAGCGGCGGTGTCAACGTGGGTAATGCCGTGCTGCATCACCAGTTCCATCGTGCTGTCAGCCTCGGCTTGGGTGACCTTGCTGAGGGCGGCAGCGCCAAAGATAGTGCGTGTGCTTGGGTGTCCTGTGCGGCCAAAAGGCATGGTTGCAATCATGTGAACTCCTTCAATTTTGAGATTCAAGTGATGCGCTAAGCATTACTTCTTGCCAACGTAGGCATTACACACGTACAAAGCAGGATGGATAGATGATGCTATCAGGAAGGTACAGGTTGAGGCGAACGTCGTATAGTCCATTATAAATGGTATTTAGGTGGTATTGAGCTAAAGGCTCGAGCTACAACATGCCTGCTGGCGACAGCGCACACAACCATCACGCTAGCAAGACTAAAATGGTTGTATGACGTTACATACCCAAGCAGACACCTATGCAACATACTTAGAAACATGGCTAAGCGAGCTTAAACCCCTCGCCCTAGATACCTTGACGCCGGCACGCACAGCACTCGCTAGTGTGGACGTCATTGAAGGCTTTCACCGTCTTGGTGTACTCGCTAGTCCGCGCGTTGAGGCCATCATCCCCAACGTGGTTGGCTTAGTAAATGCCCTTGTAAAAGCTGGTGTACCAAGTTCCCAAATGGTATTTATTCAGGACGCCCATCCAGAAGATGCCCAAGAGTTTGATGCCTACCCGCCTCACTGTGTCATTGGCAGTGACGAAGCTGAGGCTGTGCGCGAACTTAAAGAACTGGCTAGCTGGGAGAGTTTTGAACACGTCACCAAAAACTCGATTGCTAGCCATACCAGCCCAGATTTTGTGAGCTGGCTTGCCTCACTGGACGGTGTCGATACCATCATTGCTGTGGGTGATGTTACCGACCTGTGCTTGTACACACTCGCGTTGCATTTGCAAGTGCGCAACCTTGCCGAGGGTTTAGGGCAGCGCATCATTGTGCCGGAAAGTTGCGTACAAACGTGGGACGCGCCGGATCATCCGGGGGATTTTTACCATGCGACGTTTTTACACCAGCTTGCGCGCAATGGCGTCGAGGTCGTTTCAGATATTACTTTTTAGCGTCTCAAGTTAGCGCGGACGCTTGACGTTGTACATAGCTTGGTCAGCGTGCTCGAGCAACGCCTCAAACCTAGTGCCATCCTGCGGATAATACGCAACGCCAATACTTGCACTAATGTTGACGCTAATTTCTTCTATCTCTAAAGGGTCTGAGGTAGCAGGTGTAACCGCAGGTACATCCGTATGACGAATGTAGATGGGCTGACTTAGAACTTGTTGAATGCGTGACTTTGTTTGTACTGCCATGTTTGGGTCATTGCTAGTGAGCAGCACAGCAAACTCATCCCCGCCCAGACGGGCCACTAAGTCCTGCTCGCGAACGCTGTATTGAAGCCGCTGAGCAACTGCTTGTAATACTTGGTCGCCCGCTTGATGCCCGTGGGTGTCATTTACGGGCTTAAATTTGTCTAGGTCGATGTACAAAAGCGCTATGACATCGTCCAAAGTGCTTTCTTGTATACGTATATTGGCAAGTTGCTCAAAGCGAGCGCGGTTGTAAATGCCTGTAAGTGCGTCAATGAACGCAGCGTTTTCCAACCTTGCTTGTTGCGCTGTTTCGAGCGTAATATCGCGGATAATAAGTGCTGCGCCGATGGCCTGACCCTCTGCTGTTTTGAGGGGGCGTAATTTCAGCTCAGAAAAGTGTTGAGGTGGATGCTCGAGCACCGTCGTAATATCCATATCGCCATCTGCATGTGTGTCACGAACCTCACTAAGTACCTTGTGGTGGACGGGCAAAACCTCACTTAGAGGCTGATCTAGTGCCGTTAAAGGCGTGAGTGCGTCACCAGCAGGGTTGCGCTCAACAATATGTCCATCATTATCGAGGACTAAAACAGCCTCAGCAATGTTTAAAAAGATGGTTCTGTATGAGATAGGATGACTTTTAAGGAAGTTACCCCGAAAAACACTAGCAGCGAGTAAGAGTGAGCTTAACGCCATGCCCAGCGGTGTAGGATCAAGCCCATA
>JBCCBI010000367.1:0-5739 GCA_039034155.1 Deinococcota bacterium
ATCGAACTGCAAAACCACGTCCCCCACAACTGCACTCACGGACACGGAAATGGGCAGGGACATCAGCACAACACCGCTGATGGTGATGGCAAACTCATTGAACTGGCTGAGCAACAAACCCGCCTCAATCCCATGCTCAAAGACCTCGCCAATAAATACGGGCTGGCGATGGTAGCGACGAACGACGGGCATTACGTCAAAAAAGAAGACGCCAAAGCGCACGAAGCCCTACTGGCTATTCAAACCAAAACGACCCTGTCTGACCCAAAACGCTTTCGTTTTCCTTGTGATGAGTTTTACGTCAAGACGCCTACCGAAATGGCGATGGCCATTCCTGAACACGAATACCCCAACGCCCTCGCCAATAGCATGTACGTGGCATCTTTGTGTGATGTCACCTTACCTATTGGTGACAAGCGTGTGTATCAAATGCCAGAACTACCGATTCCAGCAGGGCGCACACTGGCTGAGCAGTTGCGGATTCAGACTTATGAAGGACTCATTCACCGTTATGAGGGTATAACGGAGCAGGTTTTTAAGGATTATCTGGCAGTTGCACAAGAAGGTTCAGCAGGACAAGATGCTGACCTCGAGACCCTCCTCGAGCACCTTGCCCGCATCGGTGAAACAGGCCGTACGCCCAAAACGGACGACCAAAACTTTGACACTTATGTCTATCCTCACTTGGATGCTTTCAAAACTCAGCAAGGTGTATCTGAGGATGTGCTGGAGATTTTGGCTCGAGCAGAATTTGAACTCGGCGTCATCATCGCGATGGGTTTTCCAGATTACTTTCTAATCGTCGCTGACTTTATCAACTGGGCGAAAGACCACGACATTGCGGTGGGACCGGGGCGTGGGTCTGGCGCAGGGTCAATTGTGGCGTACGCGCTACGCATTACCAACATCGACCCACTAGCTTTTGAGCTTCTCTTTGAGCGCTTTTTGAACCCTGACCGGGTAAGCATGCCCGACTTTGACATTGACTTTGCAGATAACCGCCGCGATGAGGTCATTGAGTACGTACGCGAAAAATATGGCGACGATAAAGTGGCCCACATTGCCACCTTTGGAACTATGGCGAGTAAAGCCGCCGTGAAAGATGCAGCCCGAGTGCTGGAAGCTCCATACAGCGATGCTGACGCATTTGCAAAACTGGTGCCAATTGTTTTTGGACGTTCAACCCCAATTGCCCAAGCTATGGAAGAAGTCAAAGAACTGCGCGACATGTACGACAACGGTGCCAATAGTTTTGTGGATGTGGCCATGAGTCTCGAGGGACTCACCCGCCATGCCTCGGTTCACGCAGCTGGGGTCATCATCGCCAAAGAACCCATTCAAGAACTTGCGCCTGTGTTTAAGCGCGGCGATGATCCAATTGTCTGTCAGTACGACATGGGCAGTATTGAAGACCTTGGATTCATCAAGATGGACTTTTTGGGGTTACGCACGCTCACGTTTATCGAAGCCGCCGTGCGCATTGTTGAGGAGTCTAGGGGCATTAAGCTTGTACCCGACAACTTCCCGCCAGACGACCCTGAAACGATGGCATTACTGTCCCGAGGTGAGGCTGCGGGTGTCTTCCAGTTTGAGGGCGGCGGCATGGTCGATACCCTCAAAAAACTCCAACCGCGCCGTATTCAGGATTTGATTGCGGTGTCGGCACTTTACCGCCCGGGCCCGATGGAGAATATTCCCACTTATATTCGCCGTCACCACGGGCAAGAAGAGGTTCGCTATGACGACTTTCCAGTCGCTGAACCCTACCTAGCACCTATTTTGGCGGAAACTTACGGCATCCCGGTATACCAAGAGCAGATTATGCAAATTGCCCAAGCTGTCGCAGGCTATAGCTTGGGTGAGGCTGACCTGTTACGCCGGGCCATGGGCAAGAAAAAAGTGTCCGAGATGGAAAAGCAGCGGGTCATTTTTATTAAAGGTGCTAGCACTAAAAATATACCTAAAAAAGAAGCTGAGGGTATTTTTGACCTGCTCGAGAAATTTGCTAACTACGGGTTTAACAAAAGCCACTCAGCTGCGTACGGCGCACTTTCTTACCAAACGGCCTACCTCAAAACTCACTACCTGGTAGAGTTTACTGCCGCTCTCCTCACGGTTGAACGGGCCAATTCAGACAAAGTAGCCGAGTATATCAATGATGCCAAACACCTAGGTATCGCCATCTTACCGCCGGATATCAATGAATCACGTGGGGACTTTACGCCAGTCGGCAACGTTGTACGCTTTGGACTTTACGGCATCAAAAACGTGGGGGATGGCGCAGTAGAAAACATTTTGGATGAGCGCAAACAAGGTGCCTTTACAGATTTTGCAGATTTTTGCAAACGGGTGGATACTAGCTTGGTGAATAAGCGGGCACTCGAGCACCTCATCAAAGCAGGTGCGTTTGACGCCTTGGGTGAGCGCGGTAGTTTACTCACCAACTTAGACGCTGTCATGCGCTGGGGTGCCGCCCAACGCGAACAAGCAAGTTCAGGTCAGTTTAGTTTATTTAGTGCCGAAGAATTGCCGCCGCCTACGCTAGCAGCATCTGAACCGCTCGAGCAACTAACTAGTTTGCGCTTCGAGAAAGACGCCCTCGGCATTTACATCTCAGACCACCCCATGAATAGTTACCCAGGCCTCGCCGAAGCAGCTCACTGCCAAGTTGATGACATTGAGCGCTGGTACGGCGCACATGTTGCTGAGCAGGGTAAAACTAAAGGTCGTGTGGTGCTCGCAGGCTTGCTGCAAAACGTCGTCAAAAAAGCTACCCGCAGTGGCAATATGATGGCCAGGTTTGACATTGCCGACGCCACCGGCAGCCGTGAAGTAGTGGCCTTTAGCCGAACGTATGACGAAGTTGCTGATAGCCTCATTGACGATGCACCTGCTGTTGCCGTGTGTGATGTCAGTATCGAAGAAGGTTCCACTCGTTTAATTCTTGCTAAACTAGTCCGTTGGGAAGCAAGTACACACCTGCCGCAACTTGCCCTCGTTTCGTTTGACTTAAATGAGATTTCCAGCCATCAACTGGAAGAATTTAGGTCGTATGTGGACGAATACGCAGGTATGTTGCCCCTTCATCTGAAAGTACAATCTTCCCAAGGCATATTTACTTACGCTGCTGAGAGTTTACGCATCGACGAAGCTCATATTGAGGACATTACCAACGCTTGTCCGTGGCTCAGTATCCAGCAAACACTTAACCGCGACCGCTTGCTCGCAGGTGGGCAACAAGTTCAATATGGCAGGGCAGCAGAACCTGTTAACAACGGACAACTCGATGTACCATTCTAGGTAATTAGTTACTGTAGATCACCCTCTAGGTTGTAGATCGTATTTCGTATCATCCAAGATATCTCTGCGACTAGCTAGTAACCCTCACGAGTCATCAGCTAAGATGAGCGTAGTGACACTCATTTTGAAGTGTAACTCAAGCTCATTTTTCTGCTAACATGTGCACACCCTGCCTAGCAATGAGGCATTATGACAAGTTTCTCAGCTTGTTTCTGATAAAGTTAGAAAACATATACGGGTAACACACGTGTACATGCATACCACAACACACTTAAGGTGTGTAGCCCGCGACGAAAGAGCCTTCTAATCATGCGAATTTTGCTACAAGGGCAGTTAGAGCAAGGCATCCTTGCCAATTTGCTCCAGTACCTTAGCCTCAATCAGGTCAGCGGCGTGTTACAGTTGCGCAACGCTCGTAACCGGGTTGGAGAAATTTTCTTCAATAGTGGACAAATTGTCCATATTGAGGTTGGCAATCTGCAGGGTGTGCCAGCTCTAGCCAACTTAAGCAGTTGGGCAAGCGGTGGCTTTAACTTTCGTACCCAAGTTGCTGCCCCACAACACAGCGTGCAACTTTCGCTGAACAATTTGTTGCTCGAGGTCTCGAGGTATAAACAAAGCCAACCCTTTGGCGACCATGACGATACTGAGGATGCCACCATCACCCTGGACACGGTACTTACCCCAGTTATTAACAATCAAAACCAAGGTACCGTTGAACTGCGCTTACAAGCACTGCATCTGTTCATGCAAATTGACGGCGCGCGCAGCCTCGGTGATATCGCAGGACGTCTAGGTATCCCCCCCAACAGTGTGTTGGAAGTTGCTGAAGAACTTATCGACCAAGATTACGTTGAGTTTGCCAGCAGCCCTGCCGTAAGTGGTGACTTTGTCTCTGGATTGTCACAGCTAGTTACCGATTTTATGGAATCCATCGACGAAGAGACGGCTCAGCCTGTTAGCGAAGAACCTGCACTGGTAACCGCACCGGCAACTACGTCCACCACAACACAACTAGGTGCCGAGAGTGTGTTGACACTTTTACCTGTTGTGCAAAATCAAGGCACAGTTGAACTGCGCCCAGAAACACTTGACTTTCTAACTCAGATTGATATGGGCGGTCCACGCCGCTTAGCTGATGTTGCCAAAGACATGGGACAACACGTTGCCGACGTGGTTTCGCTAGCCGAGCACTTAATGGCCCAGGGACTTGTGAGTGTTGCTGATAGTCCAACCGTAAGCGATGACTTTATTGCTGAACTCACCCGTTTATTTGGTAATTTTATGGGTCCACTTGCCCGCATCTTTTTAGAAGATGCTTTTGAAAGCCTCGATGTGGAAGCTGATAAATTACCGCAAAGCTCTTTGCCAGATGTCTTGAGGATCTTGCGCGGACAGCTCGAGCGCAACATTCAAAAAACAGCGTTTGACAGGCAGGTCAAACGCCTCTGCGAAAAATACGGTCTGGGCGAACAGGTTGACCGCTACTTACAACAAAGCTACGCTAAAAACACCCAGTTTTAACTCAACCAGTTCTAGCAGCAAGGCAGCTTTTACTACCTTTGCATGCCCTATGCAAACTTGATAACTAGCTCAAATTGAATTTAGCGCGCACATTTTACAGTCATTTTGTTGTTTTATAGCGCTATTAGACTTTTTTTCATACCTCTCTTAGAGGATACGGACAAAATCCCATCACTCGACAGTAAATAGCTAGACAATGCCACAGATAGTGAAGAGAGCATTACTCAAAACCTCGCATAAAAATGTATGTTTGAAGTCAAATTGCCCTCAAAAAAGTAAGAATATGTTGATTTACGCATGGAAATTCCGTCTTAAGCTAGGTAACACCCTAATTGTCAGTTAAAACGATAACCTTAACTCAACCCATTTAACTTCCCCACCATTCATACTAGGTTATAAAGCCCTTGCATTTCCCTGCGCGCTATGCTACATTTTCTTTTAAGCAAATACCAGTGCCAAAGGCACGTCTAGCAAGGCATTTGTTGATTCACTAAACTTTCTCACATACGTCTACACGCACTTCCAAAGTCCATTTCAATATTCTTGTAATGCTGCATCAAGCTTCATGAATGTACGCAGCTTCAGGGTGCCTATATGTAGTGACACTTAACATTAACTATGTTTTAAGTGTCTGGGGTGTTTGTTGTGTATTTTTATTCTTCTCGGAAAGGAGTAGTGCTATGAGTATCTCCACGGTAGACCCTATCTTCACCAAGGACGAAAGCGGCACCATGCGCAAGCGCCAGCCTATCGTTCCCAATCGTTGGAAAGGTGAAACAGGCTGTCTAGTAGGTCCTTTTTCCGATTCGTCTGTGGCGCGTTATTTCGCAGGTTATGTGGTCGATTTTGGTCACTACAGTGCCTATACCTATGACGTCATGGCAATTTATGATTCATGGTATGTAGAAGTAGGCA
>JBCCBI010000368.1:0-5729 GCA_039034155.1 Deinococcota bacterium
AGATGTCGCAAATTCGGTTCCTACAATATCGCCCAGAGAATCTGTCAGCAAGCTTGACCACGCATTATGCGTGTCACCAGCTAGGGTAATGAGGTTTTTTTGTCCGGTTCGGGCTGCTGCCAGCACAACCTCACGATCATAGGCGTAGCCGTCCCAGGCGTCTAGGTTGTAGGGAATGAAAGGTGACTCGAGCAGTGCCAACTGACTCGGGTCGTTCACGATAGCCAGCTCAGCTTCAGTCATACCCGCTGCCAGCAGTTGCTCAACCGTTGGGTTGGTGATGCCTTGCCCGGCAAGTTGCTGCAAGATAGCTTGATACTTGCCTGCTGCTAGCGCGACTGTCGTGTACTCATCCAGCGTAGCCGTGGGGTTGAGCGGGTCAGGTGTTAGGGTCACAACAGGCAGCAACATTCTGCCCATCAGCACTTGTTGCCCAAGCACTTGCCAGCGTGCGGTGGACGCGTTCATTGCCTGTAAGAGCCAGTCTCGCTGGGCTTCTCCTAAAAGCGTACGGTCAGTGTTATTAACATCTGTTGCGAACGCGCTAGCGTCAAACTCACCTTGCGCACCAATGTAATTGGCATAGTCAAGTTGTTCGTCGCGGCCAATCCGGCGGGTATCGAGCATCATCAAGTTAACCAGATCGCCATAGACAAACTCTCGGTAGATGCGCCCATCTGCATCTGGGGTGATGGGCCGCAGGGGCAGCCACTCAAAGTAGGCTTGCAAGGAGGCTTGTTTGCGGGCGTCATAACTGCCCTCGCTGGGGTCGTGGTTTTCAGCACCTTCCTGCCAGGCGTCATTGGCAATTTCGTGATCGTCCCAGACGACAATCCAAGGAATAGCGGCGTGGAGCGCTTGCAGGTCTTCATCAGTCCGGTACTGCGCGTAGCGAGTGCGGTAGTCGTTCAGGGTGATGCACTCAGTATCAGGTTCAGATTCCCGCCCTAAAAGGGCAGCTTGTTCACTGGCATAGCCGCCGCGTTCGTACTCGTAAATGTAGTCGCCAAGGTGAAGTACAGTGTCTAAGTCTGCTTCTTTAGTGGCTTCACGGTAAACGTTGAAATAACCTGCAGGATAGTTGGAGCAGCTAAACACTGCTACTTTGATTTGCTCGACGCCAGTTTCAGGTAGTGTTTGGGTTTGTCCAACAGGTGAAACGGTATTTCCAATAGTAAAGCGGTAGTAATAGCGCGTACCCGCTGCAAGCCCGCGTACATCCACTTTGAGGGTATAGTCGCGGCTCACGTCGGTGGTGCCACTATCCATGTTGACGAGGTTGTCAAAGTTTGCGTCGCTAGCAACTTCCCATATGACTTCGATGGGCTCGAGCGTCGCCGTATCTGGCGTCACCCTAGTCCATAGCAAAATGCTATCGGTTAAAGGGTCCCCACTTGCCACGCCATGCAAAAAAGATGCGCCTATGACAGGTGCGTCATCATTGTCGTTACTAGCGCAACTTTGTAAGCCAGCACTTACAAACACCACACTAGATGCCAAGCTCGCTTTGATAAAATCGCGGCGGGTAAATTTCATGAATCAACCTCGATGAGGATAGATTTAGATGACAGCACTGTTTAGACCACTACAGTAAATACATTAGACTTTGAAAGATATAATTCACCAATTATCGTGTGGGCATAAGTTGAGGTTGCCTACATCGATAAATCTCAAGAATATGCTCGAGCATCACTACTATGTTCATAGAAAATCTTCGTGCAACCGTCATCCAGAATTGAACGCTAACACGCGATTGTCATGGTTTTTTGGTGTGATTCAGAGCAGTTTATTGAAGAAATGATGAGTTTACGTTGCTCTTGGTAGGTATAGTGTCTGAGCTACTACTTATCAAGCAGGTCTTTCTGTTGGTCCTTCTGTTGTGTTGACGTTATGAGATGCTGTCACCTGCTTCAGCACTAGCAATATCACAATAGCGACAAGCGTAACCAACGCGCAGACGTTGTACAAAAGCTGCGGTGACAGGTCGTACAAAAACCCAGAAAGTCCAGCCCCAACTAAACGCGCTATACCTAACGTTGCTACGCCCAAAACCACACTGAGCGCTGTTGCTGACCACTCCGGCGGCGTGCGCACGTGAACGGTGTGAACGGTGGCAATAAAAAACAGCCCGTAGCCCAAGCCTTTGATGATGCTCAAACTCAAAAGTTGGGCTGGTGTTTCTAAAAGGGCGTAGCCCACGTGGGTGAGACCCAGCAAAACATAACTCAGCATCAGTGCTGTGAGGCCCGACCAGCGCGTCATAAGTGCGCTGGCGTAGTGCATGGTAGGCAGTTCACAAAAGGCGGAAATTGCCCAAATGGCACCCACAGCGAGGGCGCTGCCACCAAGTTGACTCATGTACACGCCGGCAAAGGTCTCGTGCATATCCAACGCGCCATTTACCAGAATAGAGGTGATAGTTAACGTGATGACGATAGGGTCGCGAATGACTTTGCGCAACGTCACACCCTGCCGTACAACAGCCTCCTGGGGTAACTGACGGGTGAGGATGGCAATGGGGAGGGTAAAGAGCGCTGCTACCGCAAACATGCTGGCGTAGCCCCAAGTTCCCCACAAGGCACCGCCAGCTAACGCAATCACTGCAAAACTTAACGATCCCCACAACCGCGCGCGTCCGTACTGAAATCCGTGACGTTTCGCCATGGTGACAACGACATTGTCTGTGAGTGGTTCGGCCGGGCCGCGGCAACTTGCAAACAAAGCAATACCAATAGCTAATCCCACAAAGGTTTGTGCCCAGATCAAGAAAATGAGACTAGGTATAGATGCCAGTAATAGCCAGGTGAGTAACCGCGTGTGACGGCCTGTGCGGTCTGCCCAAAACGACGCTAAAGGAGACGCTATTAACGTCATCAGTGGAATAAGCGCCATGAGCAGCCCGATGCCACGGCTCGAGACACCCAAATTTGCCAAGTGCACGCTCAAAAACGGCGCGTACACCCCCGCACTGCCCCAAAACAAAAAGTAAAGTAGTCCGGCCCGTTGCACAGGCGTAACCCTTGGGGGCAAGGTGGTCAGACGTTTACGCATGATGCCAAGCTTATATCTTTAGTCATGATCTGATGATGTAACGCCTACCAGCCAAGATGAAGGTTTGGGTGGGCAACTGCTTTCATAGATTTGTACCTGTGGCTCGAGCAAATGCTGGACGGGTTGCTGCTGCTCACCTTGCTGTGACGCGTTGATAGCATCCATCACAAAACTTGCTCCTAGCTTGCCCATCTCTGCTAAGGGAATCTCAACCGTGGTTAAGCGCGGCAAAATCCAGTGGCTGGCGCGGGTTGCCCCCAGTGCCACCAATGAACAATCTTCGGGAACGTGTTTGCCAGCATCATGCAAGGCCCGCAGTGCGCCCACTTGCGTCATGCCAGTGAGGGTCACAATGGCCGTTAGGTCAGGGGCTTGCTCGAGCAATGTTTGGGTGGCTGTATACCCTGCTTGGCCGCCATTACCAGAAGGCACACAGTGAAGCTCGAGCCCAGTAGACTCAAATGTCTCGAGCGCCCTTGCCAAGCCGCGCCGCGTGTGCTGCATGTAGGAAAGTTGCTGCTCGGGTATGTTACCAAAGTCCAACACGCCAACCTGCCTGTGACCTAAAGACACAACGTGCTCAACCAGCAAAAACACCGCTTCTTCAAAGTCAAAATCCACAAACGAAAGTCCCTCGGTGTCATTGCAGCGGCCAATTATTGAAAACGGATAGTTACACTCGCGCAGGGCGTCCACTCGAGCATCTTCTGGCGAGGTCTGCATGAGGATGAGCCCGTCGATGCGGTTTTGCTTAAACTGTCCTACAAGCTCACCTCCGTCCCAATTGCCACTAAGCAAACTAAGCGTGTACTGATCGCGGATGGTGTCCGCAGCAGTGGCAATAAAATCCATGCCGAGGTCGCCCTCGAGCGCGTCATGGAGCGGAAACGCTAGCCCAATCGCGCCACTTATGCCTGTCCGTAAGTTATGACCAAGCTGGCTGGGCGTAAAGTCTAGTCGGGTGATGGCGTCGTCTATACGCGAGCGCAGCGCCTCTGACACGCGGCGTTTTCCACTGAGTGCGTATGAAACGGTACTGGGCGCAACGCCGGCAAGTTTGGCGACGTCTTTAATGGTTGCCATAGAGGTCCTTTGTCATAGGTTGGTGTCGACATAATTGCCTGATTGAGGTGATGTCGTCGGCGCGTTTTAGCGGCATCTACCTATTAAATCATGTCACATGCAAGCTAAATAAGGTGGCACCTGAACAAGGTGATGCTATACAGATATTCTCACGTTGTACTACATTTGCATTTGCTTCCAACAAGGCATCATCACATGACCTAGTTGGCTAAGTTTGAACATCGCTGAATCGTCGTATTGTTGACAGCACTTAGGGCACCTTCTTATAATCTAAAGCGTCTCATTACGAAACGATTCGACAAGTTGTTTTTGGGCAGGTTTAGATGTTCGATGACCGACGAGCTGTACCCGTGTCATCAATAACATCCAAATCTGTTCAACCTTCGAGCCTGTTTAGGCATTCTAGTTGATGATGTCATTATGGCATCACATTTTTTGTTAATTGCCTGAACATTACAGGAGTAACCCAGGAGTAACCATAGACATACTCAGCTAGTAAACCTGAGATGTGAAGGGGGATATTGGTATGAAGAAGTGGTGTTTCGTTCTTATTTTGGTGACGGCTGGGCTATGTATGACGACGGCATCGTCACAAACCGTACTGCAGTGGTGGGATTATTATACCGATGGTGCTAACAACGAGGCCATGCAAGACTTAGTGGCGCGCTACGAAGCTGCCAATCCAGATGTTGACATTCAGCGTACAACCATTGGCTTTGGTGACCTGAAAGCGCGCATTATTCAAGCCGCCGCCACGGGCACCATGCCAGATATTGTCATTGTCGATAACCCCGACCACCAAGCCATGGCCGCCCAAGGCGCACTGGCAGATTTAACCGACTACATTGCTGCCTGGGACGCTAACGGACAGTATTTTGACGGTCCTTGGTCATCAACGGTGTTTGGTGGGCGCAATTACGGCGTGCCGTACGGTAGTAATGCAACAACTCTTTATTACAATGAAGACGTTTTAGCTGAGGCTGGGCTCGAGCCACCCCTCACCTGGGACGAGTTGCGCGCAGCAGCAGCAGCACTCACTACAGACGACCGCAGCGGCTTTTGCTTGTCGCTTATTAATACCGAAGAAGGCACCTTTACCTACTTGCCGTTCCTCTGGGGCAACGGCGGCGACATTCCTGAGATTGGCGGTGCTGCCAATGTTGAAGCCCTCAGCTTACTAAGCGCCATGATGAATGACGACGGCAGTATCTCCAGAGCCGCGCTTAACTGGGGTCAAGGCGAGGTTAACAACCAGTTTATGGCTGGTCAGTGCGCCATGATGATTAACGGCCCGTGGCAAATTCCAGGCTTAACCAATGCAGATTTGGATTTCACGTGGAATGTGTCGGACTGGCCCAACAATGGCACACCAACCTCTATTTTGGGTGGCGAAAACTTTGCGGCTGGCGCAGGCGGCAACACCGATGCTGCTTGGGATGTTATTTCTTGGATTACCTCTCCCGACAACTTGCTGCCAACCTTACAACTGTCTGGCTATATTGCTAATCGGGCAGATTTAGCAAGTGATGATGCGTTCACCAGTGACCCCGTTGTGGCGACCTTTGCAGATCAGGTGGCCGTTGCCAAAGCGCGTG
>JBCCBI010000369.1:0-5725 GCA_039034155.1 Deinococcota bacterium
CACCGCCATGACCGGGGCAGATGCCAGTGACCCTATCACCAAAGATGCTAAGCCAGTAGATTATCAACCTTTTCTGAAAGAAGACGGCCTCAAAGGGATGCGGCTAGGCGTTGCCAGAGACTACTTCGGCAAACACGAAGGCGCGGATGCTGTCATTGAGCCACTACTATCCCTGCTAGAAGAGTTGGGCGCAATTTTGGTTGATCCGGTCGAACTTACCAGTTTGGGGCTGTTTGGGGATGCTGAATTTGAAGTGTTGCTTTATGAGTTCAAGCACGACCTCAATGCCTACCTCGCTAGTCATGATGCGCAGGTTAAGAGTCTCGAGGATGTCATCGCGTTCAACAAAGCTAATGCTGAGCGGGTCATGCCTTACTTTCAACAAGAATTGATGGAGATGTCTCAAGCCAAGGGTGATCTCAGCGAAGAAACGTATATCAACGCTCGAGCAGAGTGCCTCAAACTCTCACGCGATGAAGGCATCGACAAAACCATGCGCGAGCACCAGCTAGATGCCATCATTTGCCCCACCCAAAGCCCCGCGTGGATGATTGATCCTATCTGCGGTGACAAAGTGATTGGCGGCTGCGCGTCACCTGCGTCGATGGCGGGTTATCCGCACATCACCGTGCCAGCCGGCTATGTTTACGGGCTACCTGTAGGCTTATCCTTTTTTGGGACTGCCCATAGCGAAGGTACACTCATCCAATGTGCGTATGCGTTTGAACAGGCCGCTCAAGTTCGTAAACCACCTACGTTTGCTGCCCACGCAGCCATAGACTGAGGCTGTTGTCTCATCGCCGAGCAAGTTTATCAGGAAATGTCGAGGTAGATGATGTTTTCTAAAATCTCACTGGTGAGTAATGCTGGCGAATAATGCTTACGTCAACTCGAGCTGAGAAAGTACGTTGTCCTCTGTGACAAATATGACAAAGATCTTTCACTAATGTCAATACACGTGCTGTTTCACAAGCGTAAGCCGTGGAACAACACTGCCTTGCGTGAGGACCGTTCCGGGGGATAACACCGAATTGGCCCCAATTTTTACATCATCACCAATGAGCGCGCCAAATTTGAGAAGTCCTGTATCAATCACTTGACCGTTATGGACAATCTTGATGGTTATTCCAACAGCCTCATTGAGATGATTGGCAATCACTGCACCTGCTTCAATATTCACGCCCCGCCCTAACATTGTGTTGCCAACATAGCTCAGATGGGCAATAGCGCTGTGTCCCGCACAAATGACCGACTTTAGCTCAACATTAGGACCTACATGGGTATTGGGACCGAGCAGGACGCCGCCGCGTAAGTATGCTCCTGACGCCACAAAGCAATTTGCCGAGATGATGGCAAAGCCGCGCAGGCGAACGTCTTCTTCGATAACCGCGTTGGGGTGGATGAATGCTTCACCACGTTTGTGAAAGTTCTTCAATGAGACTAGAGGAGGCTCCTGAGCATAGGTTGTGACGTCAGCAACGTGGTACCACGGCTCGAGCTGCCTATCTAACTTTGGAAACACGTCCCAGACAGATTGTGTTAACTCAGAAAAATCTCGAGGCACCTGCTAAAAAGGTACATTAATCATCAAGCTGCGTACAAAGGTGCTAAACCCAAGTGCCAAAATAAGTCCTACATGCAAAGTTGCTTGGGCGATGATCGGCGTACGCCCATCACGGTTGCGCATAAAAATCCCACCAAGTGCTACGCCAATAACAACCAGCAAGGGTGCTGGCGTAGCTAGAACCAGCGCAAAAATGGATGTGGCAATCAGCAAACCTATCGTGTCACCATAGCGTTGGCTCAGGGGAGTTGTGGCAAACGCGCGAAAGTACACCTCAGCAACGGGGACAAGTAACGCTGCCACAATCACAAATGGTGTTAGCTGTGAAAAATCTAGGTAAAACCCTTGTAACCAAACTACATCTGGGTAGTTGCGTGAAACCCAAAATCGGTACCCTAGTATTGCAGCTAAAAGCCCTAATCCCACAGCCACACCTAGCGATGCTTGAGCTTTATCGCCAAGTAGCTCGTGTAGAGGTCGCCGCCAGCCTTTAGCTCTCACTTTACGCATTGACAACAACGTGAGTAGTACAAACGCTGTGATAAGGAATACTGCCTTTGTATCAGCTGCTTGTAGTGGTGTTATTACAGCTAGAGGATTGCCATGTGCCAAGTAGCTATAAACAAGCATGACAATGAAGGCTATGGGTACAGCTGTAAACAACGTGCTATACACCTGACTAATCGTCCACGGTTGCGGACCTTCTATAATTTCCAGTGAAGAACTTGCGTTGACACGGCTTTCACCTACAAGGTGAAATGCGAGTAAAGCAAGTGCAAGCGCAATCCAAGGGAGTGTTTGTGAGATTAAATAAGACAGCAAGTCCCCACGCCGAACAGCCCGTTGCAAAGCGTCCTGACCAGCCGCAAAGTTACCTGTTGTAAAATATACTAACGCCAAACGCCGATAATCTTGCCCTAAACCTTCGCGGTCGCGCAGTGAGCGGTTGTTCACGGCCCGTTCAAAATAGATGCGGGCAGCATCAAAGTCACTGGTTGCCCAAGCTGACCGACCCAGCAGTGAAAAAACCTCTGCATTGCCTTGATTGCCAGATACAGTCACGTAGTTCTCAAGTGTTGCTCGAGTCGCCTCTGGTGCACCAAGTGCAAAGCGAATATCTGCACTAGCAAGGTGATAGTCGGCCACCCTAGGATCAAGCCGGATGGCTGAACTGTAACTTTGCAACGCGCGAGTAAACTCACCGTCAAATTGGGCAAGGCGACCCTCGAGGAAATTGCGTTCTGCATCAAGCTGATTGTTATTTTGGGGAACGCCCTGAGCCCTAGTTAGGTTAAACCGGGCGGCACTGTATTCATTATCTGCCATGTGTAAACGCGCTAGCAAAATATATGGCTCAGCTGTCACAATAGTGTAGTCGCGGATAAGCGTGTTGAGGTCATTTTTAGCTTGTTGGGGTTCACCTGCAGCGGCGGTAACGCGAGCTTTCCCAAACGCAGCTTCAAAAAAGTTAGGGCGAATTTCTAGCGCGTTGTTAAAACTCTCGCGGGCACTTGTATAGTCACCACCAGATTCAAAACGAAGTCCTTGCTGCAAATACGTATCTGCATTAAAACTTTGCGCATATACGAGCACAGCAAAAGCTAACACAAAATAGCTAAACACTAACTTTCTTACATAGTTCTGTGGTGCACGTCTCTGCGTTACACGTCGAGGTGTTGTTGGTAACTCTATGGGTTCATCTGCATTATTGATTATGTTCATAAATAGACCTTTTGAAGAAACCTACAGCCCCAATCTTACATCATTACGCGCACACATTAGGCAATATTTACGTCACCTGCATCGCCCACATGAACAGAAGATGATTATGTTACAGAAGCTACCTTAACCTAAATCAGGTGTTTAAAACTCGAGGTGGTTAGTAACTCTACATAGTATTATTCTAATGTTCTCGCATTAGGCGTTTCCTGTGAACACACATAACGTACATTAGGTGAGATGTCTTTAAGTCAAGACCTCGCGCGTATAAACGCTTGATACCAACGGGCACTGGCTTTGGGTGTACGCGTCTGTGTTTCGTAGTCCACATAATAAAGCCCAAAGCGTTTACTGTAGCCGTGAGATCATGCAAAGTTGTCCATGAGACTCCATGCAAAGTAACCGCGTACGTTTACACCATCTGCGATGGCCCTAGCTAAAGCTGCCAAGTGTTGATCGTAGTAGGCAATCCTGCTACTATCTTCAACATTGCCGTCAATCACTTCATCTGGATATGCTGCCCCATTTTCAGTAATGTATAACGGCGGCAGGTTGTCGCGTTGGGCGAGTTGGCTTAGCAGGTCGTATAACCCATCTGGATATACCTCCCAGCCCATAGCTGTGTAGTCGGCAGGTTCACGTTCTGCGTCGTCTGGGCCTAACCTCTCAGCAGAGGGAAACGGCAGATGAGGATTGTAGCGTACCAGTGCCCGCGTGTAGTAGTTAACGCCCAAAAAATCCAGCGGTCTACTAATGATGGCACTATCTTGTGAGTCCTAATGGTGGCACTATCTTGTGAGGCCACGTCTGGCACGTCATCACCGTAGCTTTGCTACATGTCTTGAGGGTAGTTTCCGGTGAGGAGTGGGTCAAGATACCAACGATTAAACCAACCGTCGATGGCTCGAGCTGCCTCAATGTCGTCGTTACTGTCGCTGGCTGGGTAAGTGGGTAGCCTAGTTGAGGACAATCCCGAGCTGACTGGTAGGCGCGTGTTCCCGCAACACAGGGAGTGCTTTACCATGCGCAAGTAAAACGTTGTGCGCTGCGGTAAGTGCCGCTTTGCGGTCTTTAAGTCCGGGTGCGTGCTCGCTAAGCTCGTGACCCAAACTGGCGATACACCACGGTTCGTTCATGATAGTTCGTTCATGGTGGCGTAGGACGTCACGCGTGTGCCTAAACGTTCAACCACAGCATGAGCATATTCACAAAAAATATCACTGATGTCGGGGTTGCGCCAGCCACCACGGTCTTCTAACACCTGCGGTAGATCCCAGTGGTAAAGCTTTACAATAAGGTTGAATGCCTCGAGCTAAAAGACCGTCTACGAGTTGGTCATAAAAGTCCAATCCTTTGTTATTGACTGCACCGTAACTATCTGGCAAAATTCGCGGCCAAGCAGTAGTAAAGCGGTAAGCTGTCACACCCAGATCGGTGAGCAGGTCTAAGTCGGTCTGCCAACGGTGCTAGTGGTTGCAAGCAACCGCTCCGCTGTGATCTTGGAACACCTTGCCAGGTGTGGCACTAAAGCTATCCCAAATGGACACACCACACCCGTCTTTAGTAGTAGCACCCTCAATTTAGTATGCGGCTGTAGCCACGTCCCACGCAAATGTTTCAGGAAAATTCATGGCAACATCCTTTCGACGCTTTCAATTTAGGTGATGTGAGTGTCTTTTATGTTTATGACGCGCTTGTGTTGTCAACTTGGCAAGTACATAACATCCTAAAGGGTTGCACGCGGCATACAATCAGATCGTGCGTGTACTGTTGTGGATTGTTATAGGTCT
This sequence comes from Deinococcota bacterium, assembly GCA_039034155.1. Lineage (GTDB taxonomy): Bacteria > Deinococcota > Deinococci > Deinococcales > Trueperaceae > JBCCBI01. The sequence goes on from JBCCBI010000369.1 coordinate 5,074, forward strand.
TAGTTTAATTCCTGCGTTTGGCTTGGCGCTGCGGCGCAGTCAGGTGGAGGGGCGCAGCCGCCACGTCACGTTGTTGATGGACGAAGTGGCCCTAGCTGAACAAGCTGATTATCTGGGTATAAGCAGTTTTGAGTTGGGTGAGCGTTACCGCGCGTTGGGGCTCAACGGCATTGCGCTCTACGAAGAAACCTTTGAAAGCTTAGCTGCTGAGGGTGATATTGCCCTGCGCTTTGGTGATGAAATTCGGGCGGAGGCCTTGAGTCAGGGGCAAGAAGAAGGCTTAACCGTGCCGGCCTCGAGCACCCTCATTAGCAACCTAGAGGCCACACCAGATACGTTTGCCAATATTCTTGACAAGAATGCACCTGACGCGCAAACCGTACAACTTGCAGGACGCACGTGGCAACTCTATCCTGGTGACGGCCGCACCCGCCCAGCTAGCCTCAAACCTGACCAACTTGAGACATGGCATGAGGCTAATTGGGTCATCGCCTACCGCCCGCGCAACTTTCCCGGCCTGCGTGAAGTTGGCACAGATTTTCCCGCTGAAGCGTCTTACTTAATTCACGCCAGTGTGGAAGTTGCTGGCAATCCCAACGGCTTAGACGAGCTTGTAGCCGCCTCCCAACCTTATCTCACAGGTGTGATTGAA
>JBCCBI010000370.1:0-5717 GCA_039034155.1 Deinococcota bacterium
CGTAAATTGACGAACACCCGGTGGCGTTGGCAATAAGGGTACGGTCGCCAAAAAGTTGGCTCATCAGTTTGAGGTAAGGCGTTTCACCACAGCCCGCACAAGCACCCGAGAACTCAAACATGGGTAAGCGTAATTGCACGTCTTTGACGCTGTTAAAGGCTAAGCCGGTATCTTCTGAAACTTCGGGTAGGTCCAAGAAATAATCCCAGTTGCGTTTGCCTTGCTCAATCACAGGCGCTTGCGGAGCCATGTTGATGGCTTTGAAACCAGCTGCTTGTTTGTTTTTGGCAGGGCAAACTTCCACACAAAGTGCGCACCCAGTGCAGTCTTCCATGGCAACTTGTAAGGTGTACTGTTTATCTTTGAGTCCGCGCCACTTAGCCGGTGCGTAGTCAAAACCTTCAGGCGCATCTGCCAAAGTGCTTTCGTCAACCAGTTTGCTGCGGAGTACAGCGTGGGGGCAAACCAGCACACACTTCCCACACTGAATACAAACTTCAGGGTCCCAGATAGGCACGTCTTGGGAGATATTGCGTTTTTCCCAGCGCGTGGTTGCTGTTGGGTAGCTGCCGTCGTCGGGTAGGGCGCTTACGGGGAGGTCGTCACCCCGACCGGCCATGATGGTAGCAGTCACGTTTTGGACAAACTCGGGTGCCTCTGCGGGGATAACGGGAGGTAGGTCTTGTTGGCTGGTGACAGTGTCGGGCAAGGTGAGTTGCTCGAGCCCTTCCAGAGCTGCATCTACCGCTGCAAAGTTGCGTTCAACCACGAGTTCGCCGCGTTTACCGTAGGTTTTACGAATAGCCTCTTTAATTTTGGTAATAGCTTCGTCCTGTGGCAAGATACCGCTAATGGCAAAAAAGCAGGTTTGCATAATGGTATTAATGCGGTTGCCCAAGCCAAGCTCCTGCGCCACGTCATACGCGTTGATGCTGTAAACCTTAAGCTGCTTTTGCAGGATGGTTTCTTGCACGCTGCGGGGGAGTTTGTCCCACACTTCGCTGGCAGGGTAGGGACTATTCAGCAGTAAGGTGGCACCGGGAGCTGCTTCTGCTAGCACGTCAAAACGCCAGAAAAAGCCAAACTGATGTACCGCCACAAAGTCTGCGGTTGTAATTAAGTAGGTGCTACGAATAGGCTCAGGTCCAAAGCGTAAGTGGGAAATGGTGCGTGCACCAGATTTTTTAGAGTCGTAGACAAAATAACCTTGCGCGTAGTTGTCAGTATCTTCACCGATGATTTTAATGGTGTTTTTGTTGGCACCTACTGTACCGTCTGAACCAAGCCCCCAAAAAATAGCCTGGGTGACACCCGCTTGAGGTGTTTCAATACTTGTATCGTAATCCAAACTGGTATGGGTGAGGTCGTCGTTAATGCCAATGGTGAAGTGATTTTTGGGTACATCTTCCGTCATTTCTGTAAAGATACGCGCAATCATGGCTGGCGTAAATTCTTTGGAGGATAGCCCGTAGCGCCCGCCAGTCACACGTATGTTGCTGCCACGTTCACTAATGGCTGTAACAACATCCTGATACAGCGGTTCACCTGCGCCACCCGGTTCTTTGGTGCGGTCAAGCGCCGTAATGACTTTGGTGGTGCTAGGTAGTGCGTCCATGAAGTGTGAAATTGAGAAGGGGCGGTACACGCGCACTTTAATGATGCCTACGTGTTCACCCTGTGCGTTCAAGTAGCGCACGGTTTCATCAGCCGTTTCAGCACCTGACCCCATGAGGACAATGACCCGCTCAGCATCTGGCGCGCCAATGTAATCGAACAAGTGGTACTGCCGCCCGGTGACGCTGGCAAAGTTGTCCATTTGCGCTTGCACAATGTCAGGTGCAGCGTCGTAATAGCGGTTGACGCTTTCTCGGGCTTGGAAAAACACATCTGGGTTTTGCGCTGTACCGCGAATGACGGGTGCATCTGGCGAAAGTGCGCGGTTTCTGTGGGCGCGCACGAGGTCGTCATCTATAAGTGCGCGCAGGTCGCTGTCACTTAAGGTGGCAATTTTCATGACCTCATGCGAGGTTCTAAAGCCATCAATAGAATGCACAAAGGGAATCCGGCTGGCCAGGCTGCTTGCTTGGGCAATCGCCACAAAGTCGTGCGCTTCTTGCACAGAGCCTGCAAAGATCATGCCAAAGCCGGTTGCCCGTGTGGCCATGACATCACTATGGTCACCAAAAATAGATAGCGCTTGAGCAGCTACCGAGCGGGCTGCGACATGAAACACCGTGCTAGTGAGCTCACCGGCAATTTTGTACATGTTAGGAATCATCAGCAAGAGGCCTTGGCTAGCGGTAAAGGTAGTCGTTAAGGCCCCTGTTTGCAATGCGCCGTGCACAGCACCGGCAGCGCCGCCCTCAGCTTGCATTTCTTCTACCAATGGCACACTGCCCCAAATGTTGGTTTTGCCTTGGACACTCCACTGGTCAGACAGCTCCCCCATAGGCGACGATGGCGTGATGGGGTAGATGGCAATCACATCGTTGAGTTGATGGGCCACCCTAGCCACGGCTTCATTACCATCTATGGTGGCTGAGTTAATCGCTTGCGTGTGTTGAGATTCGTGATGTTGGGTCATTGTGCCGAACCTCCTGTTCAGAATTTTTGTCGGTGCTGTCTGGTGTCAGGTTCAAAGATTAAATTTTAGTGCCACCATCAACACCTAACAAAACGAAGTGACCCTAATATAGGGCGAGTCATGATCAGCTAGGCTTAGCTCATAAAACGGGCAGTGCATTGCTAACCCTGCCACATGGCATGATCGTACAGACTGACATTATGTCTATAAGGGCTGCGCGTTTATGAGGGCTGCTTGTGATCCTTCGAACGAAGATTGTGAAACACCTAAGGTTGCTCGTATGGTACGCCTGCTCACAAATGAGTCCCAAGGGCTAAATGTCCTCTGAATAGTCTCTAAATCTGCCCCTATGAGCTATAAAGCACTCATCAACTTTGCTCATACGCTAGAGAACCTGAAGATTTGTCACATTTTTTGGCGGGTGGTAGAGCAGCTCGAGCGTGCAGGCGTGGTGTTTGTCACACCTGCCAATTATGTGAAGACAGTCCTAAAAATGCACATCAATTCTCATGAGAACTGGCGCATACTAATTGCAGTAAGTAACTAAGCGATGGTTTACTCATAATCACAAATTTTGCGTTACGTAAACTACTAAACTACTTGGTTGCATCATCAATACATCTTAGAACAGGAGGTGACCTCATGAAAAAAGCACTTGCATCCATCACCTTGTGGCTCACCTTGAGTGTGCTGACGGTCTCGAGCTATCTGTACATATCCGCAGCTATGAGCATGTGAGCTTTTATCCCTACACATTTACAGGTTTTATTGAACACCACAACCTCGGTACTTACCGCTACACGGTCATCTTTTTGCCAAAGGATTTGCACGCTGACTTGCCGCTAGATAAGTATCCGCGTTTGCGCGTAAGCGGTGAAATTGCCGAGCAACCCTTTGAAGGCGCGTGGCAACCAGTCAGAGGCCGCTGGTACATTATGCTCTCCAAAAAGCTTTTGAAAGATGCTGCTGTGGGTGTGGGAGATGACGTTGAGGTGCGCTTTGAGGTTGTTGATCAGGAGGCTGTTGATATTCCGCTCGAGCTACAGCAAGCTTTAAGCGAAAATAGCCAAGCCGCAGATGCTTGGGAGGCACTTACTGTGGGCAAACGGCGCGGCCTCACCCACCGAATTAGCTCAGCCAAAACTGCCAAAACACGCACGCGCAGGTTGCAGGAAGTGCTCGAGATACTCCTAGAAACAAGCTAGCGTCAATATTCCTCGGAGTTTTTTACTTATCAACAGCTTGAACGATAGCCGCTGTGTCCCAATAAAAAGGGCGCGCCTCAAGTAACTTCCCATCGTTGACGCGAAAAATCTGGGTCATGGGCATGTCAAGATCAACACCTGTTTTGGTCGTTGCACTAATCTGAGATAAAGCTAAGACGCTGTGATCATCAAGGTCAACATAGCGGACATGCTGAGAAGAAAAGTTTTCCCACACGTCAAAAAAGAGTTGGAAGAAAGTCTTGATGCCTTCAATACCTTTGTATTCGCCGCCATAAGGGAGTGAGCTAGCTTGCTGCAAGGTGAAATCATCATCTAGCAAGGCTGAAACTGCAGCATAGTTGCTCGAGCGTAACGCTGTGTAAAAAGCTGCAACCGTCTCTATATTGGTCACATTAATCTTCTAAAAGTTGGCTTGTGAGGACGGAAAAATAAAAGATATCCCAATGTTCTGTTAGCTTGCCGTCTTGGACAACAAAAATGTCGAGGACATCCAGCTCGAATGTGTTGCCTGTTGCAGCTAAATCAAAGTAATCATTGACGTGCGTACCTGTGGCGGTGTGCCAAACCCACACCTTATCCCCTTCAGCAATGATGTCGTTGATGCTCGAGCGGTAATCTGGAAAGGCACCTCGCCACAGCGCCAAACCTGCAACAAAGCCTTCTAAACCTTGGGGAACCATAGGGTTGTGCTGAGTGTAGTCAGGAGCAATAAACTCATCTGCTCGAGCTATGTTTCCCTCATTTAAGACAACTGTAAAAAACGTTTCTACCAACTGCTTGTTGCTCTCTTGAACGGAACCTGTCTGGGCTAATCCAAACGAGATAAGTAACGCAACCACACTCACGGTGACTTTCATTTGAACTCCTTTTGTATCTAATTTAGATACGGATAAGTCAAAAAAAATTAAACGTTTTGATACCGGGTCAAAACATCACGGGCAATGTCAGCTATGGAAACCTTGGCGAGGCTCTCGAGCATGTCAGCTTCTGCATCTGCAAAACGATGTGCAAGTACTGGCGCAATGTTGTTGCCAACAGGACAATCAGGATTGGTGTTGGTATGAAGTGGGAAGAGATCTGTTGTGCGCATGGCTGTGTAGACCATCTTTAAACTGATGTCTTCAGGCGCTTTTGTAAGTTGAAGTCCGCCCCCCACCCCCGAGCGCGATGTCACCAAATGGGCTGCGCGTAGATGCTTTAACACCCGACGAATAAACGACGGATTGGTGTTAACACTTTCTCCTATCTGTTCACTGGTTACACGTTGATTGCCAGATACTGCCAAAGCAGTAAGGGTATGGACGGCAACCGCAAACTGGCTATTCATCTGTACTTATTTTAGATACAAATAGCTGTATTGTCAACTAACGACTCCAGAGTGTCTCTGGATATCTTGAAGGTTAATACGCTTGATGTCAGTTGTTGCACTAATCTGCGTTGATAGCAAACTGCACTTTCATCCGCGCAGGATCGTGTTCAGCGATGTATAACGCCTCCGCAAATGATGCTAGCGGCAACACGTGGGAAATCAGCGGTTCAACTTGCACGGCCCCACTCTGAATAAGGTTAATTGCCTCTTGAAAGGTTTTATTGACTGCAAACGACCCAACAATAGTGAGGTCTTTTTGGAAAACCTCATAGGGGCTTACTGCAATGGTAGCATCATCTGGCGCAACGCCAAAAATCCAAAACGTACCTGCTGGCCGCACGTAGTTGAGGGCATTTGCCATCACTTGAGGCACGCCGGTGGCATCTACAACAAGCTCGTATTTAGGATGGTCTCGGCTGCTAAAGTCATCTGCTAAGACGGTTTCATGAGCGCCTAAGCTGGCAGCAAGCTCGAGCCGCGCTGCTGATTTATCCACGACAGTTAAATGCGTAATGCATGCACTGCGCAATGCTTGTAA
>JBCCBI010000371.1:0-5713 GCA_039034155.1 Deinococcota bacterium
ACGGTGGCTTTGTTAAACAGTTCCGTAGCAGCATCTAAGATGCGATCTTTTGTTCCCATATAGGTCGTCCTTAGCATGTGAGTTTATTTTTAGAGTTTTTACTATAATAAAATAAGTCTAGAGTTTTTACTCTAAATTGTCAAGCGCTTTGCATCTCTCAATTAGGAAGTTAGTGCTGACACATCATTCAATTGAGGTAGATATCTTTGATTCTGAATGCCTAATTTTGTTTTAACTGCGGATAGATAACGCTATGCAAGGTTAATAATGTCGCAAACTCGACACACCCTAGCAATATCAACAGGTTCTTGAAACATTAACCTCAAAATGCGCTGATGCTGCTACCCCTACATGTTAATCGTCAAACCTAGCTGATGACTTTTTACGTGCATCACGCACGCTAGCCAAGCTTGACGAAACAGCTAAATAGTGTATGCTGATTGTGTACAATCCAATTCAAACGGAGGTGTTCTGGTGAAACGACTCGTTTCAGCACTCGCTGCATTGCTTGTCGCAATGTTTTTGGTATCGTCTACGGCATACGCCCAAGATAGTTACGAAATTGTGTTCATTCCCAAACTGGTGGGCATTCCGTGGTTTTCGGCGATGGAAAACGGCTTCAAAGACTACGCTGGTGAAGCAGGCGACCTTAGCATTACCGTTGTAGGTGCGCCAGATACCGACCCGGCTGCCCAAGCACGCCTTCTGGAAGATGCCATTGCCAGAGCGCCAGATGCTATTGTGGTTGTGCCAAATGATACCCAGGTGCTCGAGCCCATCCTCGCGCGCGGCCGCGACGCAGGTATTTTAATGGTTACCCAAGAAGCCCCCGGTGTGGAAAACGCCGACCTCGACATTGAATTTTTGATTGCCGAACAATACGGGTCAGACCTGATAGACCTGTTTGTACGCGAAGCCGGTGAAGAAGGTGGCTACGCTATTATGGTTGGCGGCCTCACCGTGGAATCGCACAACCAACGCGCTGACATGGCAGTTGCGTATCAAGAAAGTGCCTATCCTGGTCTTTATCAAGTGACTAGTCGACTTGAAGGCTCCGAAAGCGTGGAAGACGCGCAAAATAGGACGTTAGAACTTATTGCTGCCTACGACGACCTCGTTGGTGTGATGTACATTGGCTCACTTGGTGCCATCGGCGGCGCACAAGCAGTTACCTCGTTAGCTCGAGATGACATTGCGATTGTGGGCGGGTCGGTACCAAGCCAAGCAAAAATTTATCTTGAAGAGGGTTCCATTAACGCCAACTACATCAGCAACCCTTACCGCATTGGGCGCGACTCTGCTCACTTGGTGCGGCACATTTTAGAAGGTGGCACTCTGGCTGATGTTGGCGACTTACCCGAGTACGGTGCAGCCGCCATCGACGGCACAGTCATTACCTTCCATGCACCCTCTGAAGTAACCGCCGAAAACGCGGATTCGTTCGGCTTCTAGCTAACGATTAAGGGGACAAGTGAGCGAACTGCTGCTTGACCTGCACAACGTCACCAAACTGTATCCGGGCGTGAAAGCTCTGGACAATGTGGATTTCGCTCTAAAACGGGGCGAAATCCATTGTCTTGTGGGTGAAAACGGCTCGGGTAAGTCCACTATGATTAAGATCATCTCCGGTGTGGTCGCCCCAGAACCGGGCGCACGTTTACAGATGGACGGGCAAACGCTCACCGGCGGGCGCGCCCGCAACATGGTGGACATGGGCGTGCGGGTTATTTATCAAGATTTAGCGTTATTTCCGAACCTTAGCGTGCAAGAAAACATCGCCTTTGGACTGTATGGCGACACGCGTGGGAGTTTGGTGAACTGGCGCGCGGTCAAAAAACGTGCCCGTGAGGCTATGAGCTTAATTGGGCTCGAGCTAGACCTCAGTCGCTCCGTTGCCAGTTTGTCCATTGCTGAGCAACAACAGGTAGAAATCGCCAGAGCCATCATGGGTGAGCTTAAACTCCTCATTTTGGATGAACCCACGGCGTCCCTAACCAGGGCTGAAGTGGACCGACTCTTTGAGGTTATTCAAACCCTCAAAGCACGCGACATTGCCACGCTGTTTGTCAGTCACAAACTCAACGAAATTTTTGAAATTGCTGAGCGGGTGACTGTTTTTAGAGATGGCCGCAACTTGGGTGCGTTTGACCCAGCTAGCCTCGACCAAAATGAGCTTGTTTATTTAATGACGGGACAGCGGGTGACAACCGAACCACCCAAAGCTGTTAACGAAGATGCTGGGGTGTTGCTCGAGGTTAGCAACCTCTCTAAAGCACGCAACTACCGTGATGTCAGTTTTACGCTTCGCCAAGGTGAAATTCTGGGAATTATCGGGCGGCTTGGCTCAGGGCGTAGTGAATTAGCGCTTAGTTTGTTTGGCATGAATCCAGCAGATGAAGGCACAGTACAGTTAGATGGGCAATCTTTGACGCTTACGACCAACGCTCAAGCCACCCAAGCAGGCATTGCTTACGTCCCTGAAAACCGCCTCACCCAAGGCTTAGTGATGCCGCAGTCGATTCTTGCCAACCTCACCGTGACTGTATTAAACACACTCATGGGGCGTTCGGGACTCTTAAGTGCCAACAAGCGCAAACAGCTTGCACAAGATTGGGTTAGTAGGCTCGCTATTAAAATTCCCAACCTAGCTGCCGCCGTGCAAACGCTGTCTGGTGGCAACCAGCAAAAAGTGGTGCTCTCCAAGTGGCTGGCAACCAACCCCAAAGTGCTCATTTTGGATGAACCCACTGTCGGCATTGATGTCTACGCCAAAAACAGCGTGCACGCGCTGGTCAAACAACTCGCTGAGGACGGCATGGGCATCATCATGATTTCTGATGAAGTAAGTGAGGTCCTAAGCAACTGCCACCGCGTGTTGGTCATGGACCGCGGGCACATCCTCGACGAAATTATCCCTGGACCCGACGCCGAAAACGACTTGCTAACGAGGTTCAACCTTGCCTAACGCCAAATCCTCCAACCCACTCACGCGTTTATTTCGCTACAACCAAACCTATTTGCTGATTATTTTGATTGTGCTGGTTGCCGTGGTATCACTCATCAACCCGCGCTTTTTTAGTGGCCGCAACGCCATGCAAATTTTGCGCAGTGCCTCGTTTACGGGCATTTTATCTATTGGCTTTTTGTTTGTGCTCATTGCGGGTGGGCTAGATATTTCGTTCACTGCTACAGCCACCGTAGCGCAGTACCTTATGGCGCTTTTACTAGCGAACAATCCGGAAATCCCAATTGCATTAGCCATCATTTTGCCGATGCTGATTGGTACGCTACTGGGCAGCATCAACGCGCTACTTATTCACGGTCTCAACGCGCCATCGATTATTATTGCCATCGCCAACCTAAATATCTATTACGGACTCTTACAGCTTTTTTCGGGTGGGCAGTGGATATACAGTTTTCCGCGCTGGTTTAACCGCCTTGGGCGTGGCTATCTGTTTAGATTTACCGACGCCAACGGCGCGCCTTATGGGATTGCCTACATCACATTGATGTGGTTAGGGGTAGCGCTGGTAGGGTTTGTCATTTTGCATTACAGCAAGCTAGGGCGCAGGTTGTACGCGCTGGGGGGAAAGCTCGAGGCAGCCCGCCGCGCCGGCCTCAGCATTTTTAGGTTGAGGTTATTTGCGTACGGGTTTTTAGGATTTTGTGCTGGCGTTGCCGGCCTCGTACAAGCGCTGGATACGCAAACGGTTGCCCCCAACGCCCTGGTTGGCCGCGAGTTTGATGTTGTAGCTGCGGTTGTTTTGGGCGGTGCCAACATTTTTGGCGGCACAGGCACCATCACCGGAACCTTGCTAGGCGTGGCACTTATTACGGTGATCACCAACGCGCTCACGCTGTTGCGCGTACCCGCTTACTGGCATCAGGTGTTTATTGGTGCGGTGGTGCTGGCGAGCATCAGCATTACCTCACTGCGGGCCAAACTTGCCAAGCGCAACGAGAGGACAATTGATGTTCGCTAACCTGCGCACAAGATACCAAGCTTGGCAAAATACCAACAGTGATGTTGCCGCGCTGCCGTGGTTACTTGCTGCGGTGTTGATTATTATGATCGCGCTGACCAGAGGCAGCTTTTTGGGTACGTCCAACATCCTCAACTTACTGAGCCAAATGCCCGAATTAGGCTTGCTATCACTTGCGATGATGGTTGCGATGATTACGGCAGGCATCGACCTGGCCATCATCAGCTCTGCCAATTTAAGTGCTGTGGTGATGGCGCTGGTACTTACCCAACTCATGCCAGCCGAGGCCAGCAGTGCTACAGTGTGGAGTTTTGTTGTCTTAGCCATCGTCATTGGCTTACTCACCTCAGCGTTTTTAGGTGCAATCAACGGCTACTTAATTGGCTATGTAGAAGTACCTGCGGTGCTTGCCACGCTAGGTACTATGATTCTCTACGAAGGTGTAACGCTGGCTATTACCAGGGGTTTTGTGATCTCCGGTCTACCCGACCAGTTTTTGCTGTTGGGTAATGCGCGCATTTTAGGAATTCCTATTCAAATGCTCATTTTTGCCGTCGTCGCTATCATCCTCAGCTTACTTTTACAAAAACGCCCTTACGGTGTGCACTTATATTTTGTTGGGTCTAACCCTACTGCCACGGCGTTTTCTGGCGTGAACGTGCGGCGCGTACTCCTACGTACCTACATCACGTCGGGCTTGCTCTCTGGAATTGCAGCTATTGTAATGCTTGCCCGCTTTAACTCTGCCAACGCGCGCCAAGGCTCATCACTCCTACTACTCACGGTGCTTATTTGTATGTTGGGTGGCACCGACCCTTATGGCGGTTTTGGTCGGGTGTCTGGGTTAGTGCTGGCGCTAGTCATTTTGCAGATGGTCACCAGCGGGCTAAACTTGCTTGGTGTTAATTCGTTTGCAGCCGTGGCATTGTGGGGTGCCATGTTAGTTGGGGTGATTGTCTATAAGTTTGTGCAACGGCGACGCTGGGAACAGCAGGGTAAGCAGCAGTTGAGCTGAGGTTATTTGTGAATCACTAGTCTTAGCTTTGGTGGCAACTAAGATGCACAACGATAAGCTTGAACTTTTATGGCGTAAGGTTATTGCATGTCCAATGAGTTAATCATAAGACCTGTTGAGAAACCCGATTTTGAATCATGGCAAGCGCTTTGGCAAGATTACAACGCATTTTACGGGCGCGAAGGTAAAACTGCTTTGGCCACGGAAATCATAGAAACGACATGGTCACGCTTTTTTGATGCCTATGAGCCTGTTTATGCTTTTGTGGCAGAAGAAGCTGGGAGTTTACTAGGACTAGTGCATTTTTTGTATCACCGTAGCATGATTTCAATTGCCCCAAGTTGCTATTTGCAAGATTTGTTTACGATTGAATCCGCTAGGGGTAAGGGCGTAGGGCGTCACCTTATTCAGGCTGTTTATGACCATGCTTATGCTGCTGGCTCGAGCCGAGTTTACTGGCACACCCAAGAAACAAATGAAACCGCCATGAAACTTTATGACAAAGTCGCTGACCACACTGAGTTTATCGTTTACAGTAAAACCCTTAAATGATTTTAATTCGACTCTCGAGTCAGATTACTTGTTTACCATGTAACGTATGCACTATACCGACTTGTTTAACGACAAATTCACCGGAATGTTAGGTAGATATGAATTCTAAGAACTTACCTTGGGATGTACTGTTAATTGGCGGTGCAGCAGGAACAGGTAAAAC
>JBCCBI010000372.1:0-5700 GCA_039034155.1 Deinococcota bacterium
CAGACAACAACATAAAGCGCAAACAAGCCAGCTAAAATTGTGTAAACTTCGCGCCACTGGGCACGCGTGTCAAGATCGCTCAAGAAAACATTGTCAACAAAGTGTTGGGTCACCTGTGGCACAAGCAGCGGTATGGTGAACTTGATGATACCGCCTAGCGCAGCCAGTGCAATCATCCACCAGTAGGGGCGTACATAGTTCAAAAAGCGGATAAAGTTGGGGCGTTGCTGTGAGTCTTGTGAGGAAGGTGCACGTGTGGCAGATTTAGTGGGGTTGGATAAAGGCATAATTCAGCTCCTTGATGAGCTTTGTTGACGTGACAGTAGTAATGTTCAGCAGTGCTGGACAAATACATTCTGGGATAGGACAAAGTTATCTAAAGACAACACCTCCAACAAGTTTGCTAAGTAGTAAGTATCAATCCTCGAGGCTGTTAATGTTCACCCCTAATTTGCTCGAGGCAAGATATAAGTAGTTCACAAAGTGCTTATTAAGACTGGTTTTGTGCTTTACAGTATCTTGCACACCCATGCACCACTAGGCACAACTAAATGGGTTGTAAGGAACTATCTTCCACCTAAACTAGAGGAATACAACGTTTGCTAGCTTACGATGAGATGCTAAAAGCGAGGCGTGCTCAGCAGCTATAGTATTGCCTTGCATTGCAGATATTCTCTCGATATCAACAGATAACAAGGGTAATAGCTTGAGATGTGTAGGAAATCTTCATCAGATCCTCTTGGCATTGCTGCAGGTCTACAGTGAGATAGATTTACAACTACAATTCAAGTAGGTTAGTCATCTGCAGCTTGCTCAGCAGAGTTAGGTGAAGATTGAGCAGGAATGAGCGTCCAAAACCAAGCTGCTAAACCAGTAGCGGCCAGGCCGGCCCCTAAAAAAGCTCCCTCGAGCCGCCACAAATCTGCTACTAATCCAAACACAAGTGGACTAGTAACTTGGGCCAAGCGGTTGCCCATCAATCTGAGTCCTAGCGCAAAGCCACGTTCATTGACAGACACGGCGTTGGCCATCATCAACACACTAACGGGTTGAGAGATGCCGCCACAAATGCCCATTAAAGCTGTAAACAGCACCAATAATCCCGTGAGTTGACTTAGTCCGGCACCCACAATGGCCACGCCGATACCCGCCATAACGATAAAAAGTGTTCGTAATCTTGTCTTAAATACAGTTACTACGTTGGAAATAAAGGGGCGAATGAGGGTCGAACTAAGTGCCCGCAAACTCAACAGTAAACCGATAGCGCTCACACTGTAGCCGAGTCTATCTAGTAACACTGGAAAAAATGTACTGTAGGCGCGTTGGGTAAGTAAGATACCGAAGCTCGAGAGGATTGCTAGTTGTGCGCCGCGCAGGGTCAAGATGCTGCGTACGTTGGTTAAACTTGGCGTTATACGTTTTTTAGATGTTGCCGCGTTAGACGTTATCTTGGGGGCGCTATCAAGCTGCCTCGAAAGAAACAAAGGAATCACTGGGACCACGCAGGCAACCGCAAACACCACACGAAAACTAAAAACATCTGCCAGACTGCCGCCAATTAGTGGACCGAGCATTTGCGCGCTCGAGATCATCATGGCGTACCAGCCCATATAGCGCTCTTGTTGTTTGCCGGTGGCAAACCCGGTAATGAGGGTTTGTGAAGCAACAATCAAACTCAAATGTGATGTCCCGAGTAACATTTGCGTGATAGCTAAGCCAGGTAGTGTTTCCGTTAGTAGTACAGCTAAAGGTGATAGTGCAAAGCCAATAACCCCTACACTGATGAGTGTGCGGGGGCCAAAGCGATCAACAAGGCTGCCAAAAGGAATCGCCAAGAAAAAAGATAACCCAAACGCAGCCGCATCTAAAAGACCTACAACAGCTAATGACGCACCTAAGCCTGTGGCATAAACAGGTACTAAGGGCGTGATGAGTAAGCCTGCCAGCGTCGTTAAAAAGACAATAATGCAAAGAAGAATGACTTGCTGCTGTTGGTTGTAGGTCATAGCACCTCAAATTTTTGAGCGAGTTTAAGAAGATACCAGGGTTTAAGAAGATGCCCTCTACAGCATCGGTTGAATAAGTGTCACCACCATTGAAACGGATATAAGCGCGCTCAGGGTTGAAAATACAACGGTGCGAGCAACTTCCTCAGCGTTGTCACTAAACTCGAGCGCAAGCATAAAGACCATGACGGCGGGCGGCATGGCACCAAACAACGTCACTACGGCTAAATCAATATCTCGCAAACCCAACCCGTAAGCAGCAGCAAAGGCAATACACGGTCCCACTAATAAACGGAGGCCGCTAGCTAGCCAGTTCACGCGGCTGGGAATGGGTAAGCCCGTGCGCTGGATTTGCATGCCCAATACGAGTAATACAAGTGGGATGGCGGCACCTGCTAGAAGCTCCACGCCCCGACCAATCCCAAGGGGTAACGACCAGCCCGTCATATTAAACGTGAACGCGGCGAGGGCTGCCCACACGACAGGAATAGACAACACAGATGCTACCAACTTACGCGGACTAGCACCTTCTGAAAAAATAATAGGACAAACAATGTAAAGTAGCACCGTGGTGGTGACGTAAAGCACCAACGCCCGTTCCACGCCAGCATCGCCAATGGCAAAAAGTGTCACCGGGAACATGAGGTTGGCGCTGTTGACGAACATGCTACTAGCAATCACCCCACGGCGAGCAGATGCGGGTAAGCGCAAACTGGCTAGGCTCGAGACCACAAACATGCCAATGAACATCGTAAAAAACGCAGCTAATAGGCGGCCCACATTGGCGGGCTCGAGCGTCGTGCGCGACAACGAATTAAAAATAAGTGCAGGCGTGGTGCTGTAAAGTGCTAAGCGGTTGATGGATTTAATATCTAACTTTAAGTAGTACCCTATAAGCCCACCAATCGCCATAATGACAAATGCTGGTAAGACAACGTTGAACAAAGTAGAAAAAACAGCAAACATAATGTGAGGGCGTTGATGAAGGTCAGGTAGCTACGCACCCTAATTATCTAAACAGGTGTACACAATATGCAATGTATTAAATCAATGCGCTAGATGTGCGCTCCTGACAGTAACGCGCCTATTCCTCCTAAATGCATATGATGGTTTGGAAAACGACCTGCTAGGCTCTGAATGATTTAACATTGCTTGCTCGAGCCAACGAACTTAACCTCAGCTTAACCCTAGCTGAAGCAGATGTATGCATTTAGAAGATGATTAAAGTTTGTTCCTTACCTGACTGCGCGGGTCGGTGATGTGTTTGGCGTGGTAGATGTCGCCAGCTCGAGCCTTTTGGCGCCACGGGCGTGCTTTGTGTAAAGGAATGTCCCAACGCGGGTCATCCCGGTTAAGCGTGTGGATGGCAACCTCAGCTTGATTAGGGTCACACTGTGCTACAACCTCACCAGACGGGCCAATAATGCGGCTAGGACAGTCAGCACTCATTTGGGTGGGTATTGAAAAACTGAGCCAGATGTTATTACAGGCTGCGTGCCCTTGGGCTTGAATCCCAAACATAGTGCTATCTGAATACGATGATAGCAACACACAATCTACACCCAGTTCGCGGTATTCAGCAAAGACCTCTGGAAATTGCACTTCGATGCAAATGGCACAGCCGAACGTGTAACCATTAACGTCAAAAGTGATAGGTGCCACCCCAGGTGTGTACCAATCTGTAACTTCTGTGTGGGATAAAAAGCGTTTGTCATACCGAGTGTGAAGCTGACCATTACTGTCAATCACCAACAAGCTATTGTGCGGTTGATGTGGGGACGTGAGATGATGATTGCTGCCGCCCACCACCCATATATCGGCATCTTTAGCGCAGGTGCAGATGTGTAAGAGGGCGTGCTCGAGTGCCTCCCAATCTACGTCATCCCAATGTTTAATCTGTTGTTTGACATAGCCAGAAAAAGCACCTTCAGGGAAGTGGATGAGATCAGCACCTGCGTGTTTAGCAGCGGTAATGAGCTGGCAGGCGGCCTTAGCATTTTCCCAAGGTGTTGGGTAAACGTGAACTTGGGCACTAGCAATCGTGATTGTCATGATTTAAGTGTTATAGCATGTTAGAATATATGATATACGATTCTAAGAGAGTATCAAAGATGTTGATGAGGATATTTTTTAGGTGGTCTTGTCATGCCATTAAGGTGATCTATTCGCTAACGCGTTGTAGGTATGAACTAACAGGGTCAGTCTGAATTTATAGCGATAAACGACTGAGCTGATTTATGTGGGTATGTGGGCATAGATCAAGGTGTCAGTAAATCTAACGAAGGTGCATCATTTCTGGATGTTGTGGTGATGATGTGCTCGAGTCATGATGGTGAATACTCAGCACAGTGGCAGTGCGGTAAACTGTCTACAGATCATCAAAAATAATAGTGATACCCCCAAGGCTTACCAAGGAGTTGGTCATGACTGAACGCGTTGACCCAGATCGTCCTAACCCAGATCGTCTTAACGCTGATAACCTCATCGAGATTCAAGACTTGCACACCCATTTTTTTACAGATGAAGGTGTGGTCAAAGCAGTTGAGGGCACAAGTTTTACCGTGCCTCGAGGCAAAACACTGTGTGTGGTAGGCGAGTCTGGCTCGGGTAAAAGCATTACGGCGCGTTCCATTATGCGCATTGTGGCGCATCCCGGCAAGATTGTGAGTGGCGATATTTGGTACTATCGCACGCCTACCGAAACAGTCAATCTGGCCAAGTTTGACCCACGCGGCGAAGACATTCGGGCGATTCGTGGCAAAGAAATCTCGATGATTTTTCAAGAGCCCATGACAGCCCTTAGCCCGATTCACACCATCGGCAATCAAATGATGGAAATGGTGCGCTTGCACTTACCCGTAAGCAAGCAAGAAGCCTTTGACCGTAGTGTAAAGATGTTGGGCCGGGTTGGTATTCCCAAACCCAAAGACCGCATGAGTGCGTATACCTTTGAACTGTCTGGCGGTATGCGCCAACGGGTTTGTATTGCTATGGCGCTTGTCTGTGAGCCAAGGTTGCTCATTGCAGATGAACCCACGACCGCCCTAGATGTAACCACGCAAGCCAACATCCTTGACCTTATTTATGATTTGCAACAAGAAATGGGTATGAGTGTCATGTTTATTACCCACGATCTAGGTGTGGTGGCCGAAATTGCCGATAGTGTTGTGGTGATGTACTTGGGCAAAGCTGTTGAAAAAGCAGATATTGACAGTATTTTTGAGGACCCCAAGCACCCCTACACGCAAGCGCTCATGCGCAGTATTCCTAAACTTGACCTACAAGAACGCGAGCGCCTCGAGCAAATTCGCGGCATGGTGCCACATCCGTTTAACCGCCCTAGTGGTTGTGGCTTTCACACCCGTTGTGACCAGTTTCAGCGCGGGCTGTGTGACAAGGTTGTACCTGAGTTGATTCAGCTCGAGGGCGGCCGTGAAGTAAGCTGCTTACTCTACGACGAAACTCACGCCAAGGAGGCTGTGGCATGAGTCAGTCTTCTATGTCGAACGAAGGTCCACTTTTATCGGTTAAAAACTTAAAGATGCACTTTCCCATCAGAAAAGGTTTTTTGAACCGTACAGCTGGGTACGTAAGAGCTGTAGACGGGGTGTCATTTGATGTTTTTGAGGGTGAGACGCTCGGCCTAGTAGGTGAATCTGGTTGTGGGAAAACAACGACTGGGCGCTCGGTGATA
>JBCCBI010000373.1:0-5687 GCA_039034155.1 Deinococcota bacterium
AGCAGTAGCACACTTCTACCTGAGCGTTTGAGCCCTATGCCATTGAGACAGCCTGCCAAGACCCACAGCAAACGCTGGCTTAGGTCTCCCCATGTGAATGCGTCCGTTGCTCCAAACCCTGTCGATTCAAACATCGCAAGTGTAGTTTAGCATGAATGATATGTGGCATATGTGCCGAATTATCAACATGATGATGGCATTAATCAAATTAAACGCACATCTTTTTAGCCATATTTGTGCAAAATTGCACAGAACTAGCCGGCTGTGCTTATTGTCTCGATATTTTTGTGTTGTGATAGCTGTAGCGTGGTCAAACCTACCGTGTTGGGGTCATGGTATCTGCTAGCAAAAAATTTTTAAGCGCAGCATCTGAAGCCGCCATGGGCAGCACGTTAGTAGGACATTCAAACAACGCATCAAGGGCATTTACTTGAGGGGGATTCAACTCTACCTCGTTAAGAACATCTGGAAACTTAGCTGGATGTGCTGTCGCTAGTACAACAGCCGGACGAGTGTCTTGCGTTTGCTGGCGGTAAGTCTGCACAGCATTTAAGCCAACGGCTGTATGTGGGCAGGCTAAGTAACCTGCCTCAGCATAGGTTTGTAAGGTTGTTTTGGTCGTTTCGTCGCCCACGCTTACACCCCAAATGCGTTCACGCAGCGTGCTTTCACCGAAGATGTGCTCGAGCCGCTCAAAGTTACTCGGCGCGCCTACGTCCATGGCATTAGACACTGTGGCTACGGTTGGCTTAAATGCGTACGCGTCAGTGAGGGTTTGCAAAAATGCCGGAAAAAAGTCGTTGGCATTGTGAGCTGCCAAGAACTGCCCGACGGGTAATCCCATAAGGCTGGCAAGCACACCACCTGTTAAGTTCCCCAAGTTACCACTGGGAACACAAATGACAGGCTCAGCTTGAGCAAGCTGTTTAACTGCCCAAAAGTAGTACAAGGACTGCGGCAACAAACGCCCAATGTTGATGGAATTTGCTGAAGACAGTGGCAAATGGGCAAGCTCATCATCTACAAAGGCAGCTTTCACCATGCGTTGGCAGTCGTCAAAACTGCCCTCAACGGCAAGCGCTTGCACGCCCGGGCGGCGCACAATAAGCTGCCGCTCTTGAACGTCACTTACTTTGCCTTTGGGGTAGAGCAGTACCACGTTGATGTTGTCTAGCCCAGCAAAGCCATCAGCAACAGCACTGCCAGTATCGCCGGAGGTAGCCACCAAAATAGTTAGGGTACGCCCTGCTCTTAGCAAGAAAGTGTTCATGAGTCGGGCCATGGTGCGCGCGCCAAAATCTTTGAAGGATAGCGTCGGCCCGTGGAATAGCTCGAGTACGTACACATCATCCCCAACGGGTACAAGCGGCACGGGAAAATTAAGCGCGTCAGCTACAATGACCTCAAACTCATCACGTGCTAGGTCGTCAGCCAGCCATGCCCACAAAACCTGTTTAGCAAGGTCAGTAAAACTTCCAGCATCCTGCCAGGTATTAACATCAATCTTGGGGATGTCATCAGGCACGTAGAGACCGCCATCTGGTGCCAGTCCAGACAAAAGTGCATCCTGAAATGACAAATGAGACTGTACGCTATCTTTGCTACGAGTACTGTAATAATGCGGTGTTGACATCATCCTTAAATTCTCCAAGACTTTCTAGTTAAGACATATTCCTACATTGGGGGCTATCATGGGCAGCACTCTCCGTGTTAACGACACCTTGCAAATCACTGACGTACAGGGATTTCCCAGCGAGCTTAGCATCATGCAACATATCGCGTCACCTTACAATATAGAGGAATTCGGAGAAACTGTCTTCACCTTTCAAGATAAAGATGGGATACGGAACTTTCAGCAACCGCCCGTCAAGAATTTTTTAGTGCAAAATTACCAAGGTAAGCACATTTATTGGGGGCTTATTATGATGCTTGAAGTGCGTCATGATTACCTTGCCAACACAACCTCAGGAAGGTATCAACTTGCTAGTTTGTACAGCCTCATACAGATGCAAATGGCTGCAGCAATGACAGGGTTAGCAACAAATCTAGATTACTTCTCGAGCACATTTTATGTTGCCTCTGAACCAGAGTAGTCAGGTAAGCCTGCTGTTAGACAAAGCTCGACCTCGAGCTACTCGAGCACTTCCCCTAACTTATCAATCCGCACACCCTCAGGAACCTCAGCAGCTTGCTGTAACGGTGCCGGGCCGCGCTGACCATCTAAAAGTGCATAAAGGTCGGCTAAAATGCCACTGGCTGTTTCTTTTCCCCCTGCACCGGGGCCAATCATGCTGACATAGCCCAGTGAATCACTGCGAAACACCATTCCGTTACGCTCACTGGCGGAACCAGATAGTGGATGGCTAGCCGGTAAATACACCGGGCGTACAACAGCCTGCCAAATACCCTCTTGCGGGTAGATGCTACCAACCAGACGTACACGTCCGCCGTCTTCCATCGCTTCTTGAACCACCGCGGGCGTTAGCTCGCGAATACCTATAGTGTTGACCTTAACGGCATCCCAAGTAAGTTCAGGGTTGAATGCTAAGCGCCCTAAAATGGCAAGTTTATGGGCAGCGTCAAAACCGTCGATGTCTAAGCTAGGGTCGGCTTCCGCATAGCCAAGGGCTTGCGCTTCAGCAAGGGCGTCTGCAAAGGCAGTGCCAGCCTCGAGCTGTTGCAGCATATAGTTACACGTGCCATTCAAAATAGCGTGAAGTTCTATCGGTTTAGACGCCCGCAGCCCGCCCGTGAGCGCAGCTACAATAGGCGTACCCGCCATGACAGCAGATTCAAAGTAAACCTGACCACGTCCCAAATACGGCAAAAACTCATCCCAGCGTTCAGCTAGCGCAGCTTTATTCGCGGTAATGACTGGCTTACCCGCAGCTAATGCCCGCAACATGAGGTCACCTGCTTGGTCAGTACCACCCATAAGTTCAATGATAATGTCGGCATCATCAACCACGAGTTCTGCGTCCGTCGTGAGGCGGTCCACTAACAGCGCCTGCGTACGCGTTTTAGCAAGGTCACGCACCAAAATATGGGCAAGGCTCACAGGTAGGTCACGCCCGCTGAGCATTTCTGCAAAGGCAGAGGCCACCGTGCCCCCACCCAACATGCCTAAGCGGTAGTGCGCAGCGGTGGACGTACTGTCCTCATTATTGTTAGTCGCAGTGTTATTCATAGAGCTAATATTGATAGAGGCAGACGAGCCAGTCATGTGCTTACGATACCAGATATAGAGAGTGCCATAAAAGCTTTGACAAGATAACCTCAGCTAATCCGCAACTTAAAGCACTAAACCTGTGATGTGGAGCGTCAACATATCCAAGCATCACCTCAGATTTTTGGTAGGACTCGAGCCTCTTATAAACTTGGGATTCTGAGGCTCGAGCCCTCACCTTCTAGCTCAGAACCTCTAGTTCAGTGATATGCCTCATACAACTCGTTAACATGACGCGGATCGCCAATCACCGTCAAACAATCGCCTACCTCTAGAACCGTATCTCGTTGCGGGACAAGGGTTTCACCATCACGCTGAATAAGGGCCAGCAGCGTCCCTTGCGGCAAGCTAATGTCAGCAGCTTGTTTACCCACAAAGTCACTCACAGCAGGCGGCTGGTTTAGGTGAATTTGCACAAAGCGCTCGTGCCTTAAGAAGACCTCACGCAGGCTATTGTCGTCTTGGGCAGCGTGCCATTCGTGCAAAAAACTTTCTTCGTCAACGCGAGATACCAGCTCTGCCAAAATGCGCAAGTGTTGCCCAGTTTTTTCTTGCGGGCTCAGTAAGAAAATGACCGCATGAACAGGTTGATTGGCAGCAATACGCTTGCCTGCTACATCATCTAGCTCGAGCTTTAAGCCTTGCTGAATACGTACCAAAACAATCTGAGTTTGGGCGATGTTAGTAAGCCGCAATTCAGGTAACGCCGCCCCATGAGACACCGCTGTAGCTCCAATGTGTTGCCCAGTTAAAAACATGGTCTCGAGGTCACTTGCGCTGTAAGCCACGTCTTTAGATAGTGCGTCAGCAACGCGGTTCACAATAACTTCGTAACTTTCAACCGCTTCAAAGTCAAACACCCGTGCTTGCGAGACAATGCGCTCATAGGGGTCACTTTCTTCAAGTTCACGCTCTTTGAGAATGTCGCGCAGTTCGTGGTCGAGGCCTTCAAAACGACGCTTCCCCAACCGTGCATAAATATGATAAATGGCACCTTCGCGCTCCACATTAGCGCGTGCGTAGGCGTAGTACCAGATGATGGCAAGCATTACCAGTAACACAGTAAAAATGGTGGACGCCCGGCCAATTTCAAAAATAAGGAGTACCGACGCCAGAATGCCAAAAATCTGCAAGCCCGGATAAAGCGGCGATTCAAATCCCGGCACATAACTGCTGATGCGGCTTTCCCGCATGACAATCACCGATAAATTGATAAGCGCAAAGATCATCAGTTGAAACGCACTGGCTAGTTTAGCGATGTTGGCAACATCTAAAAACAGCACTGCAAAAAGCATCAGACTACTGGTCACAATAATTGAGAAGGTCGGCGTTTTGTAGCGCCCAATGTTACTAAACGGCTTAGGAATCAAGTGATCTCTGGACATCGCCAGCGGATAGCGTGAGGCCGACAAAATCCCTGCGTTAGCCGTTGAGGCAAACGCCGCAATGGCCGCAATCACAATAAGAATAAGTAAGATAGGCCCGGGCAGCCAGTTGATAAACGCTGCGCCCGCATCTGCTACTGGGGTGAGGCTATTAACCAGGTTAGCTGAAGGCAAAATGGCCACCATAATATAAACACCCACAACATAAATGGTAATGGTGGTCGCAAGCGCCAAAATCATGCCTAAAGGAATGTTGCGGTCTGGCGTACGCACTTCTTCGGCAATGCTGGCTACTTTGGTAAGCCCTGCATAAGACACAAACACTAACCCAACGGTAGCTAGTAAGCCTTCAAAGCCGTGAGAGAAAAAGGGCGTAAAGCGGTCTGCGGCAACACCTGAAAAGCCTAGACTGGACACACTTGCTAGGCCTTGAATACAGTAAAACGCCATGATGCTAACAAGCGCTGCTACTAAAACACGCTGCAAGCCCGTGCTCTCCTTTGCACCTACAATGTTCAAAACAGCAAAGACGACGGTAAGCACAGCCGCAATGGGGCGAATTGGCATGTCTAAAAAGAGCGTTAAATACGCGCCAATTCCCACGAGTGCAAAGGCACTTTTAAGCACAAGGGCCAGCCACGTTCCCAACCCGCCAATTGTACCTGCTAAGGGGCCAAGGCTACGGTCAATGCAGTAATAATCCCCACCTGCCCGAGGCATCGCCGTCGTAAGTTCAGCCATGCTGAACATAGCTGGCGCAATAATGAAGCTCGAGAGCAAGTAGGCAAGCACCACCGACGGACCTGTTTCTGCCATGGCCACCCCCGGTAGTAGAAAAAACCCCGAGCTAAACATGGCTCCGGTACTCACCGCGTAAACATCAAATAACCCCAAATTACGCTTGAGTTTTTCTTTAGGTTGCGTTGTCACCTGTAGTGCCACTTAGCCTCCTGATAGTTTTAGTTAATGTATGTAAAAAGTATAGAAAATGCGCCCACTGGGGCGCATAGCAAGTTTCGCCTTAACCTAGAATCCTGAATTAAACGCTAGTTTAGCACGCGTCTTCAGGTTACAAC
>JBCCBI010000374.1:0-5680 GCA_039034155.1 Deinococcota bacterium
CGCCATCAAGGTCAAAGCTGCAGCCCTTGGCAAATCCCGCTACGCGCTTGTCCACGACCTACTCTACGATTTCCTTAGAGCAGAGTTGCAGAATCCCCATATTCCTGCTCTACTTTCTGCTTAGAAGCGTAAGTCCTAATTTTATGACACGTGATGGCAACGACTGCGGTTGTTGATGAATATCGTGACCTCGAGACCACACTACTTTTTGTGCCACCTACCTGCAACACATGTCATTAACAGCGTAAACTTGAAGCTAAGGCAGATCACAAAGACATCAGCATTGAGTCACACTCTTTTGAAAGATCATATTTTATGGCTGTTATTTTATTAGTTGAAGACGAAGTTGAACTAGCTGACGTGGTCGAAGCTTATTTACAACGTGAGGGTCACACGGTTGAGCGCGCACATGATGGCGAGCGGGCAGCCTCACTTTTTTTAGCAGTACGCCCAGATTTAGTTCTGCTCGATATTATGCTGCCTGGTCGGGACGGTCTAAGCTTACTTAAACAGTTTCAGGCAAGCGCGCCGCAAACGCCTGTACTCATGCTCACCGCTAAAGCTGAAGACGACGACAAACTGCGTGGGTTGGATTTAGGCGCAGATGACTATATTGTGAAGCCTTTTAACCCTCGTGAGGTAGTGGCCCGAGTCCGTGCAGTTTTGCGGCGCAGCCAAGGCAGTTTTGAGAGCGCGCTGATTCGGGTGGGGCCGCTCGAGCTAGATGAAGCCAGCCTCGAGGCAACCGTATCTGGTACACCGCTACGCTTAACTGCCACCGAGTTTCGCTTGCTGACCCACCTTGCCAAACATCCGCAGCGGGTATTTAGCCGCCTGGATTTACTGAATGCAGCTTTGCCTGAACGGGATGCATTGGAGCGTGTCATCGACAGTCACCTTAAAAACATCCGCCGTAAACTTGCTAAACTGGGCGCAGGTGAACTTATTGAGACGGTGTATGGCATGGGCTATAGCTTACGTGATGTGCCGCGTGAGTCATCACTTAAGTCGTCAGTTAAGTCCTAGTTGTCTTATCAGCTACAAGCCTCGAGCCATACCTCTTCAAGAAACCTGTACCCACTATGTCATCAGCTAAGCCCGCACCAACCCGCATGAGCCTCACCACGCGCCTTGTAATTGCCATGGTGGCGGTGACGCTGGTGTCTCTTGTGCTCATGATTGTCTTGCCACTCTATGTGTTTCGCAGCCGTTTGGAGACCTTACCACCGAACATCCGCTATGACGTGGAGCGCATTTTAGACAATCCAGATAGTTTTGCGGTCTTACAAGACATTGCCGATAACCCTCGTGGCGCTGAACGACGCTTACCAGATAGCCTGCGCAGAGCTATTACCTCCCGATGGAATTCTAGGGGTTGGACGTCTAGGGGGCGGAGCAATACCACGTTCACACCCTCTGCTAATGAAACCTCATCGACACCTTCTGACCCAGCATCTTCCCAAGAAGGCAGGCTGTTACGGCAACGGGTGCTCGAGTCATTTCGGGACCGCCTCAATGAGCTGGAAACCATTGCAAATGACGTGCGTGCCGAGCGCTCACGCAACTTGCTGCTGTCTGCTTTGGCAGCTTGTTTGGTGGCTGCCACCATTGCCGTGCTAGTTGCCCGGCGTATTGCTAGGCCTGTGCGGTCTGTTGCCCAGGCCGCCCAGCAACTAAGTGACGGTGATTTATCTGCCAGAGCCACGCTAACTAACCCCACTGACCTAGAAACTGAACTGCTGGCGCAGAAGTTTAACCACATGGCAGCCACGCTCGAGCAACAGGAAGACGAACGCACCACCATGATTGCCAACATCGCCCACGAACTACGCACGCCTCTTGCTGTCATGAGCGCCCGCTTAACTGCCCTAGAAGATGGCGTATTAGCGCTAGACGGCACTGAAGTTGCCCGTTTACAACGCCACACTCAACGCCTCACTCGGTTAGTGGATGACTTACGCACATTATCTTTGTTTGATGCCGGCCGCCTCACCCTAGAACGTCAACAACTGGATTTACGCGATGTGCTGGACAACGTTGTAGACGATGCTAGTAAACGTGCTAGCGAGGTAAGTATTGTCCTCGACGTACCTGATGACCCCCTTTGGATTGAGGGAGATGGTCTACGGCTCGAGCAAGTCTTTAACAACCTCGTCGGGAACGCCTTACGTCATGCATCATTGGCAGATACTCACCTTGCCGTGAACATTCGCGCGGGACAAAATAGCTCTCAAGAAATTTGGGTACAGGTTGACGACAGTGGATTAGGACTTTCTGAAGAAGCACTGGAACGGGCCTTTGACAGGTTTTACTCGAGCCACGCCAGTCAAGGCGGCGGCTTAGGTCTGGCAATTGTGGAGACCCTCGTGAAGCTTCACGGCGGCCGCGTGAGTGCCGCCAACACGCCGGCTGGTGGGGCGCAGTTTACGGTGAAACTGCCCTCGAGCCTGCCTGAGCATCACCCTGTTCAACAAGAACCTACTTCTGCTGATGCTTCCCGTCAGGTCGCTTGAGTGACTCAGCTATCACAAGTCAAAACTTGCAACTATTCGTGACGCCTGCGCGCAGGTTGCAGCCAACGCAAGCCACGTTCACATCACAGGAGATATCGCAACCTACGTTCAACAGTTGGATGTTGCCGCTATCACTCGGCCCGTCTACGACACGGTTCACCACTTTACAGGTGAGGCTGACTCACTTGCCAACTACATCCTCGTGTTAGATGCCATCAATTTTGGTTCGGGCTATTTTCCACACCTACAAAAACGCGCCACTGCATCTGGACAGCGCATGTCTGGGTATTTTACGGTTGCGTCCTACCTTAAAGATTACTTTGAGGTTCATGGTCCACCTACCCCTCAAACTTTGCAAACCCTTACACAAGCTGATTGTGCCAACATCTTCCAGCAAGACTTAGAAGATGATATTCGTGCTGAGCTGATGGGCTTGTTTGCTCGAGCGCTCTATGATTTAGGTGAGGTTCTACTTGAGAACTATGGCGGCAGTTCAGTGCAATTTGTTGAGGCTGCTAACCACTCTGCCGAAGCACTGGCAACCCAACTCACCGCCATGCCCTTCTTTCAAGATGCCGCCAACTACAACAGCATCCCCATTCCGATTTATAAACGCGCGCAGATTGCTGTATCCGACCTTGCACTTGCCTTTGACAACCAAAATCTAGGCTATTTTGAGGACATTAACCAACTTACAATTTTTGCAGATAATCTTGTGCCGCATGTCTTGCACGTAGATGGGTTGCTGACGTATTCGGAGGAACTTGAGGGGATGCTCGAGGCAGGCCAGCTCTTACCCGCAGGGAGCGACATGGAAATTGAACTGCGCGCCGTCTCCATTCACACCGTTGAGTTGATGGTTGAGTCTCTACGCGCTCAAGGTCAACAGGTTAGCACCCGTGAGCTAGACATGCTGCTGTGGAACCAAGGCCAAGCAGCGCACTACCGACAAACAACCCCGCCACCGCACGCGCACTGTCTTCTACTAACGTTGTGGTGTCTGTGGGCTTCTTATCGCAACAATCACGCAATTCAGCAAACGACACATAGCGTTGATGGCATCTCCCTTTCTCCCCATCCCCCTTTCCTTCAAAACGACGTTTGAATTATCTGTAACGCTACCTCGTACATTTACCCTCAATTCCCAACTGCTTGTTCGTCAAAGTTCAGTGGCTCAGCCGCCGGAACTTCATCTACAAAAATAAGCGTGTCGCCATCTAACGCGTACCGCTGGGTGATGCGGGTGCGTGAGCAACAAGGTGGGTCAGTTTCACCAAGGGTAAGTACGTCTATATGAATAAAGTCAGACTCAATATAAAGCCGTTGTACGTTATCGGTTATTTCTAAATCGCGACTGGCAACATACTGTGCAGACGCTGATTCATTACGCATCACAGTCAGGGTTGTGACTTGCTGGGTGCCAATTTGACTGCTGAGCAGCACGGCTGCGTCTTGGTCGCCGTCGCGGTCAAGGTCAGCTAGGGCGTAGCGAGACAGGGTTAGCTCGAGCCGCCCCCGTTCACTGGTTTCGCCGTAGCGCCCATTCACCAGTTGCACCACACGCGGCAACGACGCACCATCTAGCGCATTGGCTTGATATTTAGCTTGTTGTAAGGCCTGCACAAACACCGCATCGTCTGCTACTTGCAGCCATGTGCCTTCGGACAATCTATAGCGCTCCACTGCACGCATACTAGGGCAACACAGAGGGTCATCGTCATCGTGACGGATGAGGTTAAGCACAACCGTGCCGTCCAGCACGTTAAACTCATCAATACGAGTGCGGTCGCCAATGAATCTTGATGTTACTTGCTGCGGTACACCGCGTTGTTCAATAAAAGCTACCAGCTCAAAAAAGACACCTGAACCACCGCTCGAGCTACGAACTAGGGCGACTGCGTCGTTATCACCGTCGCTGTCGAGGTCACTGCTGAGGTACTCGAGCAAGCTCACCTCAATCTCTTGCCCCTCACGTGTGCCGGTATATTCACCATCTTGCAGTTGCACTTGCCCAACCGCAGTGGACACGCGGGTGTTGGGAAGCATGTCAGCAAGGTCGGTTTGCGCCTGAGCAAGTTGTGCAATCGAGGTCGTGGCCAGCAATATAGCGCAAACAAACTCAATAATGTGATGTCTTTGCATGGTAGATGTCCCCCTTAGCGAGCTGCGTGTTATCTAGTTTAACAGGCTGAGTTTAGCAGACCGATGTGAAAAGGGCTCGAGTAAGAGTTTTGTAAGCGTCTTTCTGCTACTCTGTCACCATGGACACATTTTCAGTACTACCACGCCCGAAGAAAGCACTTTTTGTGCGCTTTCTGGTGACTGGACTTTGTTTTTTGCTCTCACTTAGTTTCGCCCAAGTTACTAACTTGAATGATTCAGGAGCTGGCAGTTTGCGTCAGGAAATCCTAGATGCAAACGATGGAGATACTATTACTTTTCAAGCAGGCTTGTCTGGCACGATTAACTTAGCAAGTGGTGAGATTGAAATTGATGAAAATGATCTGACGATTGATGTGGCTGGGGCGACGATTGCGGTGGATGGGCAGAACAATAGTCGTATCTTCCGACACACAGGCACTGGCACGCTCGCCATCAACAATCTGACCATTCAGAATGGGAATGCTGGTGGCAATGGTGGTGGGATTTTTAGTAATAGTAACGTCATCCTCACCGATAGCACAGTATTCGGGAACAGCGCATCAGTCCAAGGTGGTGGGATTTGGAGTAATGGTGATCTTGCCCTGACAGATAGTATGGTGTCTGAGAACAACGCATTGTCAAACGATGGCGGTGGAATTTGGAGTAATGGTAACATTACTGTTACCAACAGCACAGTATCCGGAAACAATGCAAGTGATGATGGTGGTGGAATTTGGAGTAATAGTAACACTATCTTCATCAATAGTTTAGCGTCTGGTAATATCGCAAACGGTAGTATTGTTGATGGCGTAGGTGGCGGGATTGGTAGCATTGGTGATGTTACCCTCGTCAATAGCATAGTGTCTGGGAACAATAGTGATCGTGGCGGTGGAATTTGGAGTTTTGTAAGTGTTTTCCTTACTAATAGCTTGGTGCTAGGTAATGATGCACCTACCAATCCACAAATTCTTGGCACTGTCACCCTCACCAACGGTGCCTACGGCTTCGGAGTTGGCGAATCCACC
>JBCCBI010000375.1:0-5669 GCA_039034155.1 Deinococcota bacterium
GCCCACAGGTCATTGGCTTCGCTAAATTGACAGTCACCAAGCCCTTGAAACAAGCTATTGCGTCCGACCCGCAACACGACGATATCAATGAGGTCGTCGGCGTTAACATCTAGCGGATACGCGCCTGTGACACCTGTCATAGCGAGCCTGTCGATTTTCTCAAACTGGAGGTTGCCAGCTTGCTGACCTGTGTTGAGATAGAACGAGCTCGAGCCCTCCCCACCTGCCATGTACAACTCCGGTAAATCATCACCATTGCAGTCAAACACAGCTAACCCGCCTCCGGTAAGGTGCTCAAACCCACCCTCATAAATATGTTGGATGGTGGCTGCTTGAGTTTCTTCGGTAAAGCTAGGAACCGTCTGTCCGAAGCTTATGCTCAAATAGAGGAAAGTAATGCCAAGACTCATTAGTTTAGAATAGAAAGAGTGTGTGTGTAGGCTTGCTTGAGGTTGCTGAAATGAACTTGAAGATGTCATCTGGGCTCCTAAAATTGCTGCTTTGTGTTGATGTTTGGGATACCACTTCGTTATCTTAAAACCTTCCTAATTTCAACTGATGTGAGTGTTACTCAGCTGATATTGCCATTGCCATGAGGTACATAGGTTAGCTCAGCAATCAGTTGGTAAACCAAGATGTCTGACTTAAAAACCCCTCGAGCGCCAGCACAATACCGCCCATGGGCGCAGAGTCTTCAACTAGCGATGAAGTGATGACTTGAGGAACAAAGTCTAAGGACGTTAAGCTTTTTTGAATGAGGGTGTGCTCTAGCTCATCCTTGATATAAGGGGACATGGTAGCTAAACCACTACCTAAAATAATATATTCAGGATTTAACATTTTATTGACAAAACTAAGGGCGCGGCCCAAAAGCTCACCAGCTTCAAAGAGTATAAAATTAGCAAACTGATGCCCATTTTTGGCGAGCAAAACGATATTGTCAAGATTGACGGCGTCACTACCACGCTCAGCAAAGCGCTCGAGCATAGCTTTTTCTGACACATACGCTTCCAAACAGCCGTTATTGCCACAGCCACAGCGTCTGCCATTATTCACCACCTCAATATGACCTAGTTCACCGGCAAAGCCTTTGGCACCTTTGTAAAGTTTGCCGTCTAGAACAATTGCGCCGCCAATACCCGAATACCCCCCAACATACACATAGTTATCAATCTCTGTACAAGCGCCAAAACGTTTTTCTGCTACTGCTGCTGCATTGACGTCATTGTCAACATAGACAGGCATGTTGAACAACTTAGTCAGCTCGTCTATGCTTACCTGCGGCCAATTTAAATTGGAGGCAAATAAAATACGTTTGTTGCTTTTATCTAAGATGACAGGCGCAGCAATACCTAAACCCAAACAATCTTTGAGGTTGTAACCAATCGTTTTGATAAGACGTTTGACGAGTTTATGCAGTCTTTGTAGGGTGTCAGTCATGCTCGAGCCTGTGGGACTGCTATCTCTAGAAATAATTGTGCCGTCTAGGTAAGTTGCGACTACCGAAATGCTGTTGTGTTGAATACTTGCACCCACCAAAATCCCTGCTTTTTGGGACAGTCTTAGGGCCATGCGCGGCCGCCCTACCCGTCCTTCCTGACTTTCTTTTTCACGGCTGATAATATTCTTGTCAACCAGCGTATTCACAATAACCGAGATGGTGCCTTGGTCAATGCCAGTTAAGTCCACTAACTCCCGTTGGGAGATACCAGGATGCTCTCTAAGCGTGTGAAATATCTTAGCTGCATTTTGCTGGCGTATGTCTTGTAAAGAGATAGATTCTTCTGCTGAGCGCATAAGCACAATAACGTAGACTCCAAGTTAGCTAATCTTGGTTTGCCTGCACAGCTGACTGCGCAATATTACAAACGGGTTAAGGTATTGACAGCGTATACTTCAATGAGTATACTCCATAATTAGTTTGCAGCTCAATATATTACCTTTGGCGAGACGCCAAGCTGGGTGCTAGTAACTTGGGTTCTAATAACCTGGGTGCTAACCACATGTGTACTCATCACGTGTGTGAACCGCGCAATGTTATGACGTGGCGACTTATTGTGCGACGGTCAC
The DNA here is from genome assembly GCA_039034155.1 of Deinococcota bacterium. Taxonomy (GTDB): domain Bacteria; phylum Deinococcota; class Deinococci; order Deinococcales; family Trueperaceae; genus JBCCBI01. The sequence continues at coordinate 2,071 of JBCCBI010000375.1, forward strand.
GATTATTGCATGATGGCGATTATTGCATGATGGCGATCTCGCAGTCTTGGTTACCTCTTGGCAACGGTCTGGAGTTAGGCGTGTCCCGCTCTAGAACTGCTTGTTGTGGAGACTGGAAGTTGCAACGTTTTGGAGGAAACAGATGAACAAACTGTTAGGGTGTCTCGTACTTATAAGTGTTGTCAGTCTAGGCTTTGCTCAAACAATCGGGGTGAGTTGGTCAAACTTTCAAGAGGAACGCTGGAAAACAGACGAAGCGGCGATGAGAACGCAGCTCGAGTCCATGGGTGGCGAGTATATTAGTGCCGACGCACAAAGTTCTGTTGAAAAGCAACTCAGCGATATTGAAGCGCTTATTACCCAAGGTGCCGACGCACTTATTGTGCTAGCCCAAGACGCCGATGCTATCTTGCCAGCTATTGAACTCGCCAAAGCTCAGGGCATTCCTGTGCTCGGCTATGACCGCCTTATTGAAGCTGAAGACGTGTTTTACTTAACCTTTGATAATGTCGAAGTGGGCCGCATGCAAGCTCGAGCCATCTTTGACGCGCAACCTATGGGTAACTATGTGTTTATTAAAGGTAGTGCGCAGGACCCCAATGCCGACTTTTTGCACGGCGGCCAACTTGAAGTCTTACAAGAGGCTATCGACGCTGGCGACATCACCGTAGTTGGCGAGCAGTATACAGACGGCTGGCTACCTGAAAATGCCCAGCGCAACATGGAGCAAATCTTAACTGCTACCGATAACGAGGTAGATGCTGTTGTCGCTTCAAACGATGGCACTGCTGGTGGTGTCGTGGCAGCCCTTGCAGCCCAAGGTCTAGACGGACAAATACCTGTTTCAGGTCAAGACGGCGACAGAGCTGCACTTAACCGGGTTGCCCTGGGTAGCCAAACTGTAAGCGTTTGGAAAGACGCGCGTGCCCTGGGTGCAAAAGCCGCCGAAATTGCCATGCTCATGGCGGGTGGCACTGCTGTAGACGCTGTTCCTGACGCACTTGTTTTTAGTGACGGCCCCAAAGGTTTAGCTATGAATGCATTTTTGCTTGCACCTATTCCCATTAACGCTGGCAACTTAGATGTTGTGCTCGAGGCAGGTTGGATCAGCCAAGAAGAACTTTGCCAAGGCGTCGGCGCTGACGGCCCTGCTGTTTGCCAGTAAACTCGCTGACCTAAGATGACCGTAGCTAGCGAGTGCTTAGCGGTAAGAGCATTCGCTAGTTTTATTTTGATTGAGTCACTGCTATCTACATTTTTGAGACGCAAATAGCAGTTAAGGAAAACGACTTGAGGCAGCAGATATCTTCTGACGAAGATAATATTGGCTCAAGGCTTTTTATTTTTATGATTTTTCCATGTTCCATGTCGCAAATTCACTATAGAAACAGCGGCGGGTATTATCTGGTTAGCTGCACCGATAACTGGATAAATTGATGTCACAGACGGTAAACTTGTAAAGATAGATGATGGTCATAGCAAGCCAAGCTTAGCCTGCTATATTCTGCAAAATACCTATCCAGTCTTGATATATAAATATACGCTTCTCAAACATTCAAAGGTAAACTTATGGCAATGGCACAAAAAAAATTAGACGCTACAAGTACTGAAGCCAATCAAGGCTTTATGGGCTTTTTACGCACGCTCGAGATAGACGTTCGCCTGCTAGGTATGGTGGTAGCTCTTCTTGTTGTCTGGATCATCTTTCATATTTTGACGGATCAAAAATTCTTGACACCCCGTAACCTTTGGAACCTGGCAGTACAAACCAGTGTCGTGGGCATCATGGCAACAGGCATGGTGTTCATCATTGTTATGCGGCACATTGACCTATCTGTAGGGTCGATGCTTGGCTTCAGTGCGATGCTCATGGCCATTATGCAAAACCGTGTTTTTCCTATTGAAGCACCTTGGAGTTGGATTCTCACTTTACTTATAGGTCTAGCTGCAGGAGCCGTGATAGGTGCGTTTCAAGGTTACTGGATTGCGTATCAGGGTATTCCTGCGTTTATTGTGACATTGGCAGGGCTGCTTATTTTTAGAGGGGGTGCGTGGCTCCTTACTACAGGCCAGACCATTGCGCCACTCAACACTACATTTAAACTCATGGGTGGTGGTTTAGAAGGTTCCATAGGTGCATTTTGGAGTTGGGTTGTGGGCATGATTGCCATAGCCGCTATTATTTTTTCTGCAGTTCGGGCTCGAGTAAAGCGTAACCAACTTGGTTTTCCCGTTAAACCACTCTGGGCGGAAGCGCTGGTGACAGGCTTGTCTATTCTATTTGTACTGGTATTTGTGATGGTCATGAATGCCTATACCCGCCCACGCACTGACCCACCTATTGCACAAGGTATTCCTATTCCCGTGCTCATCTTAATTGGCGTTACGCTGGTTATGGCAGGTGTTGCACGTTTAACCAAGTTTGGGCGCTATGTTTACGCCATGGGCGGTAACCCCGAAGCCGCCAAGCTAGGCGGCATCGACACTAAGCGCATGACGCTCTACGTGTTTATGCTCATGGGTGTTTTGAGCGCGCTAGCCGGGGCGGTAGCTTCGGCACGTCTTAACTCGGGTGTTAACTCAACAGGCACCCTTTCCGAGTTGTATGTGATTGCCGCAGCAGTTATTGGCGGTACGTCCTTGGCGGGCGGTTACGGGACAGTGGCTGGCGCAATTTTGGGTGCTATTTTTATGCAAAGCTTGCAAAGTGGCATGGTGCTTTTGAACTTAAATAGCTCGCTTATTCAGGTCATCATTGGGTTTATTTTAATTATTGCTGTTTGGATCGATGTGATTTACCGCCGCCGTACGGGCTTAGGGGAAGGCTAATGAGCAAGCTTATTGAGATGAAAAATATCTCCAAATTTTTTGGGGGTATTCAAGCACTTAGCAACGTAAGCATTGACCTAGAACCCGGTGAGGTTGTTGGCTTATTGGGGCACAACGGGGCAGGTAAATCAACGCTTATTAAAATACTTTCGGGTGCCTACACAGCAGATGGTGGCGACATTTTAGTAGAAGGCAAAAAAGTTAACATTCGTTCGCCTAGAGACGCCAAAGCGCAGGGCATAGAAACCATCTACCAGCAACTCGCTCTAGCAGAAAATTTAGCTGCGCCAGCCAATATCTTTTTGGGCCGTGAACTTATGACGCCGTTTGGCACCGTCGATGACGACCGTATGGAAGCTGAAGCCAGAAAAGTTTTGGATAGGCTTGATCTTAAAATAAAATCACTTCGGGATGATGTGCGCAACTTGTCAGGTGGGCAACGCCAAGCCATTGCCATTGGGCGAGCTATTTACTTTAACGCGCGCATTTTGATTATGGATGAACCTACTGCCGCTCTGGGACCGCAGGAAACCCACAAGGTCGGCGAGTTAGTTAAAACCCTGAAACGTGAAGGCATCGGTATCTTTTTAATTAGTCACGACATTCATGATGTCTTTGATCTTTGTGACCGGATTACTGTGCTGCACAACGGTAAACTTGTAGGTACTGCCAAAACTGAAGATGTCACTAAAGATGAAGTTTTGAGCATGATTATTTTGGGGCAACAACCTGCAAGCATGGAAGCTTAATAGGAGGTTGTAGATTCAAAA
>JBCCBI010000376.1:0-5644 GCA_039034155.1 Deinococcota bacterium
CCGAGAGGGGCGTTTTTTATTTGGTTTATCTGACACATCTGACACATAAAAAATAACAATGCCCAAGGTTAGTGAATACGTAAAAGCAATTACTGAGGCTAGGGGTATAGTTACTGTTGCTGCGGAATCATTAAATGTTTCAAGAGACACTTTTTATAGAATAATTAATAAACACGCGTCTGTTAAGCAAGCTCTCGAAAGTGCTCGAGAGTCTATGAAAGATATTGCTGAGAACAAGCTTTTTGAAAATATCATGCAGGGCGATAACGGCAGCATATTTTTTTACCTTAAAACTCAGGCAAAAGATCGTGGTTATGTATAGCGCAGCGAAGTCAACACAACCGTATCTGGCAACATCGTCATTGACCTTGTGGATATTCCCTCCAATGCAAGCGACGATTAGGCACGCTGCTACAGCGCAACAGCGCGAGTTTATTGTCAGTGACAGCCGCGTTTCTGCGTTTATCGCTGGTATTGGTTCAGGTAAAACTCGAGCAAGTATTCTCAAAGCTTTAAAAATGCCTGCTGGCACTCTGGGCATGTTGCTTAGCCCTACCTATACAATGCTGCGTGACACGATGTTGCGGACCTTTCTCGAGGTTGGGCGTAAATTAGTCACCGATTTTAATAAAAGCGAACTGCACGCCAAGCTAATCAACGGTAGCGAAATCCTTTTTCGAAGTGCAGATAACCCAGAGCGTTTACGTGGCCCTAACCTTGCGTGGGCTGGGTTAGACGAAGCTGCTTTAATGACCAAAGAGACATTAGATATTGTCGTTGGCCGCCTTCGCAAACAACCCGGCAAGATGTGGTTTACGACCACGCCAAAGGGTAAAACACATTGGCTTTACGGTTATACCAGCCAAGACAGCACACATGTTGTACGGGCGCGAACGATGGACAATCCGTATCTGCCTAAGGAATACCTCGAAGAACTCAAACGCCAATACACAGCAGATTTTTACGCACAAGAGGTACTTGGCGAGTTTGTTGATTTTGGCGGCACAATTTTCAGTGCACCAACATTTTATGACCAACTACCAAACACCTACCGCACAGCTATCGCTTACGACGCGGCCTACACAGCCAAATCGAGCGCAGACTACAGCGTGATTCTTGTGGGTAGGGAGTCTCAAGGCAAGCTGTACGTCACTGATATGTGGCGTGGTCAGGTGTCTAGCACTGATTTTGTGGCACGCTTAAGGGCTATTCAGTCTCAGCATGGTGTGCACGCCTATACCCGCATTGGTGGCACCGAGAAGTCACTTGCAGAGTGGTTAAGGCAAGAAGGCGTAAACGTGCATACTGAACAGACTCGAGGCGACAAGTTGCTCAACGCACAGCCCACAGCAGCGGCATGGAATCGTGGCGACATTCTTTTGCCTAAAAACGAGATGCGTGGAGAATGGCCAGATGTGCTTTGTGCAGAGCTGAACGACTTTACGGGTATAGATGATGCGCATGACGACATTGTAGATACGCTAGTAACGTTAGAGCGCCAATTACTTGCGCAAGGGCTAACAGCATCACAGTCACTAGCTGTCCTCCAAGGTTTTGCCAATGTTTAACCGCTTATTCCGCAGGCGGCAACCACAGCTACAAGTAGACACTACGGCTATGGTTCAACGAGGGATTGACGCTATGCCTGATGAGCGCGTCAGTCAGCCCCTAGACGTGTGGCAGTTTCAAGAAGCCACACTACCGGACAAGTTTGAGGGCTACCTAGATCGTTCACGTTACAGCGTCATCAAAACGCTACGGGGGCTGTCACAAGCCGATGAAGATGTACAAGGCGCTATGCGTGATCTTGTGGTGCTTGCTAACCCTGGCTTCACCATGCAGTATGAAGGCGGCACACGCGCCCAAGCTAATGCAGAACGTGTAACTAACCAGCTACTCGAGCGTGTCTATGGTCAAGGTGGTGGAATAGATGGGCTGGTCAACAATCAAATTCAAGAAGTCTACCTCACGGGTGTGTCTAGCCTCGAGTGGTTTCCAATGCCCTCACGCCGTGAAGTGCTGGATGTTGCAATCGTGCCAGCAGAACAAATCGACATCAAATACAACCAAGAAGAAGGGTACAAATACTACCAACGCCACGCGATAATGAACAACGAGTCGCTTAATCTGCGTACGTACATCTACAACGCGCACCAAACGAGCGGAGATAGCCCTTACGGCATTCCCGTGGCAATTAGTGCCATTCACAGCCTGCAAGAAAAATACAACCTGCTTAAAGACTATGAGGCGATTCGTAAGAAGCTAAAGCGCGGTGCATTCGTGATGCTTACACTGCCTAAGCCACAACCACATGAGGTCGGTGCAGAATCACTGGCTAGCGATAAATATCAAGAGAATCTTGCAAAGCACGTAACCTCAGCAGTAACTCTTGCCCTTAAAGGTGCCGAGAACGGCATGATGGTGTCTCTTGAGGGTAGCGAAGCACAAGCCATCTCTGTGGATGAAAACACATCTGGTTTTGGTGACCTGAACCTATCTAATCAGCTCCGTGTGTGGTCAGCACTTGCCACATTGCCGTTCATGCGTGGTCACATGGACAGCACTACAGAGGCACTTGCTAAGGTTGTATATCCAATTCTGCTAGCCACAGCAAAGAACATGCGCATTACAGTCAAGCGTTCAATTGAGTTTGGCTTGAATTTACATCTACAACTGAACGGCATCCCCGCACAAGTTGAGATGGTGTTTGAGGAGCCAAGTAACCCATTTGAACTCGAGCATGAACAAGCGCTTGAGACTGAAGCTGCACGGGACACGACGCTTTCTAAGTTGTTAGGTCGTGGCTATTTAGAGAAGGTTGCAGATAAGCACGATGTCGAAGCGCCTGATGAGGCTGAGGTCACGGCAGACGATGATGGTGACGACGCAGACACAGATGACGAGATAGATGATGCTGATACTTCTTAGTTTTTTACTCGGTATTTCTTTAACGTTCAACTTAGTTTTGGGGCTTTTGGTTTATATGCACTACTTAGCCAATAAATTTGTCGATATAGCAAAGAAGGTGAACGATGATAATTCTTAGCACCATGTTGGGGCTATCTGTTGCTGGCAACGTTATGTTTACCGCACTTTGGTTTTACGTGGCTATCAATCCACATGTTTTTATAAAAATGTTTGGCAAAGGTGATGCAGATGGTAATTCTTAGAGCAGGCAACGAAACGGCCACGAGTGCAGACCAGTCGATAACGCCAGAAACGCCGTTTTCTTCTGTGTCGCTTATCAATTCAGGGTCAAATCTTATTAACTTTGCTATTGGCGAAACTGTCACAGATGCAACTACTGCTGCACGTGTGATTGCATTGCCGGGTGGCGCTTCATTCAGTATGGATTTGCGTGGTGACAGGCTTTCTTACCAAGCTGCTAGCAACACGACATTTTCTTACGTATTGGCTACCGCGTGAAGCACTACAGCTCAATTCAGCGCGGTCTAGTCACAACAGTGTGGGCACTGAACCCGCCATACATGGATTTACTTGTCGGCATCATTGACGAGCGTTTACGTTTGGGCAAGCCACCGGACGATGTGATTGTGGCAAGGGCTAGCAGCGTTAGCTACGGTACGCGCAGTCCACCAAGGCAAAAACATATAGCCGTTATTCCACTGCACGGGGTTATTGCGCCTCGTGCAGATTTATTTACTGAGGCATCAGGTGGCACAACGTCGCAAGGTTTTGCTGCGATGGTGCGTGAGGCTGCTGACAATGACGATATTGAAAGCATCTTGCTTGACGTTGACAGCCCAGGTGGCGCGGTGGCCAACATTGACACTGCTGTGGAAGCTGTTAGGTATGCGCGTAGTCAGAAGCGCATTGAGGCATTCACAAGCGGCATGATGGCAAGCGCAGCGTATTGGATTAGCAGCCAAGCAGACAAGATTACGCTTGCTCCTAATGCTCATGTTGGTTCTGTGGGCGTTATAGCCACACACTTTGACGAAACAGAGCGAGCCGCTAGCGAAGGCGTCAAAGTCACTTACATTCGGAGTGCCGACCAAAAGGCGTTAGGGCAGCCATACGAATCAATAGACGAAAAAACAATCGCAAGCATCCAGGCGGAGTTACAGACGCATCACCAACTGTTTGTTGAAGGCGTTGCATCCGGACGCGGTATGCAGGCTGACGACGTTCAAGAGCGGTTCGGTGATGGCCGTGTACACATAGGACTGGGTGCAGTTGAAATTGGCATGGCAGACGAAGTCGGAAGCATTGAGAGTGTGCTCGAAAGTATGGGCACGAAGGGAGTTTATCAAGTGAGCAAACCAGTTGAGCCAATTGAAGCCACAGCGCCACAGCGTGACGTGATGGCTGAAGTTGGTCAGATCTTAAAGATTGAAGGCTGCAACAGCGCAAAGCTTCAAGAGTACGCCGATATGCGCGAGCAGCTTGAAACAGAGGCTAAAGATGGGCGCGCTTACCGTGCGTCGTTACTCGAGCAAGTCGGGGCGTTGAACATTGCCACACGTAACGACGAAGCGACAGCAGAGCGCATGAAGCGTTTATTTGCAGGTGCAGACATTACAGACATTGCTGCTGAGGTAACACGCCTTGAGGGTGTACGTGATGCAGCATTTCCAGCAGGGCGCGTGAGTGTTGAGGGTGCTGATACACCAGTTTCAGACGAATCAACATCTAGCAACCAAGTGCAACACGATTGGAGTCGCTAATGGTGGCGAACAATAAATATGGCGGCCTTACGTTTGAGGGCCAACGCAATCACGTCAGTTTTAACCTTGAAGCCGCTGTAGAGAATGGTGACGTCGTGACCGCTACGGCCACTGATGGCGCTTTAGGGCGCGGCTCCAGCGGTGATGAGATTGTTGGTGTTGTCATGCGCAAAGAAAATGACAACGTTGGTGGCGTCAAGCTTGTGGGCACCAATGAAATTATCACTCTGCCACGTACGGGCGCTATTACTAGCGGTGTCCAGGCATTAGCTGTGGCTGGTGATGGCACTGTGATTGCGGGTACAGGTACGCGTACGTTCATGGTTATTGGCACTCAAACAGTCGAAACAGTTGACTACGTCACGTTTGTACTTTAGGAGTTTGCATGAGCATTCAAAACATTAGCCAGCTAGATGCTGGTATCTATCAAGACACTAAGCGTTTAGGATTTACATCCGTTAATGCGTTTCTTGCCAACCAAGCTGCAAAGGGTGATATTTCCGATGCGCTAGTAAACAACAGCGTGGCGATTCCACCTGTAGAACAGCTTTTAGCGAGTGCAGGTATCCGCACTCGTGGCGCAAACGCCAGTAAATGCAGTGTGTTTTTTAGAGAAGACAAGGCTAACTACGTTAAAGGCGCTGAAGTTTTACTCCCTGCTCTTGTAGAAAGCAGGTACACCGCAAGTGAGCAATCTTTTTTCAGCCGCCCAAGTAGCCCAACAGATTTGCTATTTCCACAAAAGGAAATGCCATTTCGTGATTACACACGTTATGACGAGCGTGGGTTTCGTGTACAGCTAAGTGATTTTATTGCAGAGACTGTCACGATCACTGGTGATAGCTACAAGGGTGGCGTTATTGAGCGTGATGCAGAGGATAACCTCGAAATGGCACGCACCGCCGAGGCTACTGAGTTCCCTACATACACCATGAAAACTGGTGAGCGCGAAATTC
>JBCCBI010000377.1:0-5628 GCA_039034155.1 Deinococcota bacterium
AGTCACAGCCCAAATAACGCTGAGGATAATAAGCAAACGCAGAATAGCTATCATTACCTTGATAATTTTCCTACCTAATAGTGGAGCTGGCTTTATGCCTCGATCCTATCATTTGAAATGTATTTTGTAGACACATACTTTGCTACGAATGACATGCTAGGCACATTTTCTCATGCACTTATCAGGACTGCTAAGCACTATTACGACAAGTCACGCTTGCCAAACCCTTTAAGTATCCTTGAAAACTTGCTAAATCACTTGTGTGCGGTGCGTCATCAACTTTACTTAACAACCTTCATCAATCCGGCTCGTTACGAAGTTTCACCCCCTTATGCACAAAATTTAGGTAAACTAGCCGTTATGTTACGAGGGCTCATCGTTTTACTTTTACTTACATGTGCTAGCGCGCTCGCGCAGACGCCTGCGGGTGACCTGCTCGAGGTGCGTGTAGAAGGCACAACCGACACACTTAGTGATCTGGTTAAAATCAACCTCAACGCGAGGACGGGCACGCCTGTTGAGCGCATCGACCTAGAAGCTGAACGCAACCGCGTGCTGGCAATGGGTACGTTTGCGACGGTCAGTGTCTCTATTGAAGACCGTGGCAACGGGCCAATTCTGTTTGTGCAGGTGCAGGAGAACCCGCCCATTGCTGAGATTGTGATTGCCGGGTCGCGTTATCCCGAAAACAGGTTGCTCGAGGTCTTAAACGAAGCCAACCTACTGCGGGAAGCTTCTGTTTACAACAGCTTTCGCGCCCAAGAAGGGCGCACCACCATCCAGCGTGGGTACGACGAAGTGGGCTGGCCGTTTCGGGTGCCTGTAACTCTAGACATTGAAGAAATCCCGGATAGCCCGCTAGCTGATCCCAACCGCAACGTGGTCCCTGTGCGGCTTACCTTCACCGTAGAAGAAGCCGTCCCCATAGACGAAGTGCGCTTTGAAGGTAACACCGTCATTGCCGATGACATTCTAGAAGATGCTTTTGTTAACTTATCTCGCTCGAGTACATTTGACTTTGATACCTATCAAGCTGCTGTCCGCGAGGTTGGCCTTGCCTACGAAGAAGCTGGCTATAGGGGCAGCGGCATTAACCGGGCAAGCAGTGATTTAGTAGACGGCGTACTCACCGTGCGCATGCGCGAACTGACTATTGCCAGCCTCAACACGACAGCCATTGGGGTTGATCCTAGTGAACTGAGTTTACAACCCGGTGAGCTGTTTAACTACGACCAACTCCTGCAAGATGTGCTCCGCTTAGCTGAGGGGCGCACGGCAGATATTCGCCTTGACTACCCAACCACAGTTGAAGGTGGCGTACGGGTTATTTTTAGCTCGGGGCCGCCTGAATCGGCTGGGCCAGTTGACGAGGTGAGTCTCGAGGGCAACACGGTACTTACCAACGAAGAAATCCGCGAAGTAATGACGCTAGATGTGGGCGACACCTTCACCTCTGAGGTTGCCGCTGAAGATTTCCGTGAAATTCAACAGCTTTACACAGAGCGCGGCTACATCATCCTCAGTCAGCCAGACTTTAACTTTGTCGAAGGTGTTTACATTCAGCGCTTTCAAGAAGTCACCGTAGCTGGTTACAACGTATTGTTTGAAGAAGAGGGCGCGCGCACGCGCGAAAGTGTTGTCAGCCGCTACTTAAATCCAATAGGCACAGTCTACAACCAAAACGAACTTCGCAATGACCTTTTGCGGGTTGCGCGTCTAGGTGTGGTCGAACCTTTCGATGTGCGCCTTAACTTTGAAGACCCTGAACAGCCTAACCTGGCTACGGTGAGCGTGCTGGTACGCGAGCGTGAAGCCCGCAACTTTACGCCGCAAGTCACCTATTCAACAGATAGTGGGCTCATAGCCTCGGTAGGTTATAGCGACCGCAACTTTTTAGGTCGCGCACAAAATTTAGGTATTGACATTAGTGGACAAACGTCTGACAACGGCTTGCAATTTGGCGGCAGTTTGACGTGGAGTGTCCCGTGGCTATACATCAATGTCTTAGACTTTCAAGAAGTACCTACCTCACTCTCGGTATCTGTATTTAGCGTGGTTGATGTTGACCAACCACTTACCGAAGATGGCAGCCGCCGCATTGCGCACCCTTGTGTGGCAGCAGGTACTTGTGAAAACATCGAAGAAAACGATGTTTTAATTGGTGACTTTGTTGAACGCAACACGGGGTTGCGGTTGAGCGTTGGGCGGCCTGTTTTTGAGGACACTGTTTTGCGAGTGAGTGCGAGTGGTAGCTATAGTTCGTATGCCCTCGAGGATCCAAGTGAGTCCTGTGAATTTAATGATGATGGCAATGTAGTTGATAACGACTGCTCGCTCGAGCGTAGCGACGCTGAAGAATTTATTCCGCAAACAGGTCTATTTACGTTTTTTAGTACCGAAATGGTTTACGACACCCGCGATAATCCTGAGTTTCCTGCTAGCGGCTTGCGCGCACTTGGGCGTGCCGGTATTGGTTTTGGCGATGACTTTAACGACCCAGACACCGACGAGCAAGCTAGCTACAGCTATCAACAGCTCGAGTTTGGCGTGAGTACCTACTTGGCGTTGGCACCGCAGCGCAATAACCATGTGCTGGCGTTTAAAGCCAACGTCGGTCAGCAGTTTGGGGGCGACTATCCAACCCGCCGCCGGTTTAACGTGGGTAACACCACCAATACAGACACCCAAATTCGCGGTTACACCCGAGATGACTTTGACCCTTCCCAAACCTATGTTGTGAGCACTGCTGAATATCGCTACGACTTTGGTCTTTCGTCGCCGCTTACGCAAACGGTTGTAGGGATTGCCTTTGTAGATGCAGGCTATGCCTCGAGCGTCCCCGATTTTGAAGACAACGACGCACCCATCTTTTTTGGGGCAGGTTTAGGTGTTCAGATTAACGTTGGCTTTGGCGGCGCGCTACTTGCCCCGGTTCGTCTTGATTACGGCTTTAGTGAGAAAAATTCATCTGGTGTGCTCAATTTCCGCTTAGGATACGTGTTTTAAGCGCACGACTTCCAATAACATCATAATAACTTGAACCGTCAGCATGAACAACGCTGGCGGTTTTTATATTCAAGTAGCAGATTCACGAATACTCCCCATGATTCACCTTCTTATACCAAGGCCGATTAGAACCAGATAGCCTAATTCCTTAGAGGCTATCTGAAAAGTCCTTAACAAGAGCAAATATCGTTTAGCTGATGATCTTAACTACTGTATAGGACGTTGCCCATATTGTCAGATGTGGCTAGTCGATGCCTAATATTGACCTTTTCAGAAAAGCTCTTAGAGAATTAAGTGCCTCCTATCTGAAAACTGTGGTTTCCAGATAGCGTTTAGCGGTTAAGGATGGGCGCTGCTGAGTTTAATAAACACCACTTTTCAACTTGGAGGTACTTAACCCCAAAGGGGATTATCCCAAGTTAGCGTAGATGGGAACATTATTGCTGGTAGCATCGAGAAAACATCTTAGCTATAACCATATCTTGTGAAATCACCAAAGATATCTGCTAACTCAAGAACTCGTACTCAAAGACATCAACGTTCAGCTTGTAGCTATGGTTCAAGTGGATATACCCCCACAGGCACGTTGAACCGCTGTGGTTGAGCTGCTAAGTCAACCGTTGGGTCAATAAGCCATTGGGACGGTCTGCCGTTCAGGGAAATGTTAGTGAGCGCGTGGATCGACACATTTTCGTAACCACTGCGTTCAAACATGCTGACAAGTTCATGCGCATATTGATGAATCATGTAAGGGCGTGTGCTCATTTCGTCAAACTGCCTGCGGGTAAGCAGATCATTTTCCAAAATAAACGACCTATCCAAGGTTAGCTCACGGCCGCGGCTATCGCTGAGATTAAACACCAGCTCACCATCTTTATCACGCAACATCATGCGCCATGAAAAGCGGTGTCCGTGCTCACTCCAGTTGACATTGCTTGGGTAGGTGTGGTGACGCAGTGGGATAAGACATTGGCTGAGCATCCAGACTGTAAGTGAGGTGATGACTACGCTAGTACGCCATGCGGGCGGCTTAGTTGGTGTAGGTGCTGGAATCGTCTTAACTGATGTTGTTGAGGTTGCGGGAGGATGCTCGAGTCCCCTATTTGACGCCTTCACCCAAAACTCTCTAATCACTTGATCCAACGACCACGCTATAACAACACCAGCTAAAATGGACACCGCCATAGGCACCAGCGAAAACGCCTCTAAACTCTCGATGCTAAGCCAGCCTAACAACGCACCCAACATCAACGCAGGCAGTTCAAAAGCAAGGGGCGCGTCACGAAAGCGCTGAATCAGCCGCTTAGGTAAATCGGGCGGATAAAAGATCAACGTAGCAGCAATCATCACCCAAGGAAAAATGCCAATCCCAAACATCGTTGCATTCGACAGATGAAAGACATACAGCGCAACATACGTCACTAAGCGCGTGCGTTTCCACAGGAGTAATGGCACAGCCAGCAAATCTAACAGCAGGCCGCCATAGCTGTACATCATTACCATCCACTCAGCGTCAAAAAACTGCCCCACTATTGGAAAGTCGGTACGTCTTGCCAAGCGGTCACGCATGGGGTCACCTTGCAGCCAGTCGGCTGTAAACTTAGCAAGGCCACCATAAAAATAAGGTACACCTAACTGAAAGCGAAATAGCAATAGGACCCACCAAGGTGTTGTGATAGGTGTTGTTTCGCTCGTTGTTTGTGCACTTTCAGAAACCTGACCTTCTTGCGTGTGTCGAACACGGTGTTTTGCCCGCCATCTTGCCCGCCAAGCATCTAGCGACCATGTGCGCGCGAGTGGCACAAACATCATCAAAAAGCTGATGAGCACAACCAAGTAAAAATGATTGAGGTAGTAGGTATTGTCCAGTAAAAACCAGTAGCTGTAACTCAAAAACGCCAGCACGCTAGCAACACGGTAAAACAATCCTACGGTAACTAGTACAGAGACGAGGGCAGTCAGCCCATAAAAAAGATAAATCCACGGGGTTGGCAAAGGTACGACCCATTCAAAACCTTGGTAGCCAAAGGTGTAATCCGGGCGCACGTAGTAACGCGTGATGCGGTCAAAGTAAACGTAGCGCCCAACCTCCCACACCATGGTTGCACCAAAGACGATACGGAAGAGTGCTAGATTGCTCGAGTCAACCGGTCTCCATAACCAACGTTTCAGTCGGGTCATACCGTAAGTTTAAAGCCCAACACCCAAGTGTGATGTGAGTGCTGGCTTGACAAACGTCATTAACGACCATGATCTAGCAGCAACCTTCCAGTAGCTACGTCTTCACACAATCTTAATGCAGTATTGACAGCTTCCAATGAAAGGGCTGTTTCAATACCTTTACAAGGTTCTAATGTATGTCTACTCACTTTCGTGAAACGTGACGACTCGAGCCGCTTACCTATCTATCTCAAGGAGTTTTACAGAATGCATTTACGACGTTTTACTTTGACCGCCTCAATACTGTTAATATCCACGCTGTTTACAACATCAATAGCACAATCTGCCGAGCTTCAAACACTTATTGATACATGGCAACGTGAGCATGAGATTCTAGGGATCAGTGTCAGTTTGGAGAGTCCTGTAAAGGGACGCGTCGACTTAGTCAGTGGCAATGTCATC
>JBCCBI010000378.1:0-5616 GCA_039034155.1 Deinococcota bacterium
CAATATAATGATTCGTGTAGTCAATCACATTTATTGATAGTCCACATAGAATAGCTTGCTGGTCTGGAGTCAATACTTGGTCAACAAACGCTGCGGTAGCTCCACGACTCACTGCTGTTCGGTCAACATAACGGTAGCTTGAAAACCCAAAAAAGTTACCGATCTTTCCTGGAGGTAAAAATACAGCGTCATCAACATCTCCAGTGACCCAAGCAATCAACTTACTTGCCACTTCCGTGATGAGTTCTGCGTCACTTTCACTCAGTGCATCGTATTGCGCTTTTGCTTCAGTTGCATAAGGCAATGAACTGCTCCGCATTTGCTCTGCTGTAATAGCGCCAGTGCGAATGTCTTGTAGATATTGCATCTGCGCATCGCTTAGGGTTGGTAGAAGTTGGGCATAATATTGGGCTGTGAGCACTGTGATTGTGGCTTCGTATTCCCCAATAGCATTGATTAAGCTAGAAACCCTATCAAAGTCTATGGCGTGATTATCTTTTAATCGCCACAACTCATCAATAAACAAGATACGGTTATTTAAGAATCCATTAATCGCCGGGCGATGCTCGTCTAATAGCTCATAGAGTAAAGCTCTTTGAGTGGTATCTAAGAGTTCTAATATTTCTTTGTAAACCGTGCCTCGAAAAGACGTGTCAGCTTGAGCGCCATCACGCGCTCGAATTTCTGTTCTAAGCGCTGCAAAGCCAAAGTAATTTGCGATTTCGCCAATGGGTTCATAGTGTGCTTCGTCAACAGTCCCTGTGAGCCAGACAAACAACTTTGATGCAGTTTCAGTATAAACATTTGCAGAACCACGTAGCTCATCTTTTAAGCAATGTTGTTGTTCTATAGGTGTCACGTGCCAATCATCAGGTAATGCATAAAATACGGTAGGTGTGGATTGTGATGTGTCAAGGTTCGTTGTCCCCTGCGCATTAGTACTACAAACACAGCAGAGGGCTATACCAACAAATAGTGATCTCACTGAGCTATTTTGTTTAAGCATGTCATGTGCTCACTTTCGTATAGACGATAGGTGTGCAGAATCTAGGTCTTGCTGCTTTGACGCAAAATCAATGGTGTGCCAAATCAACCTTAGTTAATACTCACTTTCATCAACAGTTTGAAGGATAAATGTGCAGACTTTGTGTGGATTGTATTCGTAAGGAATCCTATGAGGTTTTAAGCGAGTCAGTGACAAAGCCCTTCTGATATTTTGCATAAGTTATGCTTGCAAAAGACTTGAAGATATCAAAACCATCTCTACTAGAAAGGCAATTAAAGAAATTTTTCACAATTAGTTTGCGCGTTAAAAATTTATCTCATTTTTAGGAGTCACTTATGGATCATCTTAAACACACCCAACACTACGACTACATCGCTATGACCGCTTATTTACAGCAACTTCCTGCGCAGTATCCAGACCTAGTTGATGTTTACAGCATCGGCCAAAGTTTTGGCGAGCGAGACGTTTGGTGTGTAGAAATCACCAACAAACAAACAGGTGATGCCAAAGACAAAGTTGGGTATTACATTGATGCCCAAATTCACGCTGAGGAACACGCAACGTCATCGGTGGCGTTATATACGGTGGGGTATTTGCTCGAGCACCACGATAGCGACCCCACCGTCAAGCGTTTATTAGATGAGCAAGTCTTCTACATCTTCCCACGCATCAACCCAGACGGCGCAGAATACTCTTTGCAAAATCCATATTATTTATGGTGTGGAAATGGTCGTTTTCAACCCGGCTACGAACGTGTAGCAGGCCTCAAACCTCAAGACCTTACTGGGGATGGGTTCATCACGACCATGCGGGTCAAAGATTCCAAAGGTGAGTGGAAAAAAAGCGAGCAAGACCCGCGTCTCCTGGTGCAGCGTGCCCCTCATGAGCAAGGCGGCGAATATTACCGCCTCTACCCAGAAGGCATGATTGAGAATTACAACGGCATTCATGTGGAGGTTGAACGGCCTGAAGACGGCAACATGAACCGCAACTTTCCTGCCAACTGGTCACCAGACGAATACGGTGCGGGTGAACATGCATTATCTGAACCTGAAACAGCAGGGTTAGCACGGTTTATTTTAGATCATCCGAACATCGCAGGGATGTGCGCCTACCACACACATGGCGGCTTAATCCTTAGGCCGTCCATGACTAAGCCAGACAGCGCCATGTCGCCACGTGACCTCACGCTTTATCAAGATTTGGGTGAGGCTGGCACGGAGGTGACGGGCTACCCCACTATCTCGATTTACGAAGACTTTACGCCAGACAAAAGCAAACCTCGTCACGGCGGGTTGATGGACTGGACTTATGAGCAAATGGGCATCATCAGCCTAGGGGTAGAACTTTGGGATTTGGAACGCGAAGCAGGCGTGGACAAAACGCACTTTTACAACCTGCACCCGCGCAGTGAAGAAATACAGCTCAAGGTGTTTAACTGGGTATTGGAGCACATCGGCGAACAAGGCTACCGCGACTGGACGCCCTACAACCACCCACAACTCGGTGAGGTTGAAGTGGGCGGCATGGTCTATATTTGGACTTACCGCAATCCACCGGGTGCTTACCTAGAAGAAATGTGTCACGACAATATGCTGTTCAACTTGCGTCACGCTGCAGCAGCCCCCAAGTTAGTGATTGATGATGTCAGCGTTGAAGAATTGGGGGCAGACCTTTACAAAGTCTCTGCAGTGGTTTCTAACCACGGGTATTTGCCCACAAACTTATCCGACGTAGCACTCGAGAACAACGTTGCTAAGCCAGTAACCGTAAGCCTCGAGCTAGCTAGTGCCAGCCTCATCATGAACGACGCCAGCCAAGACCTTGGGCATTTAGCTGGGCGGAACGAACGCAAATATCCCTACAGCCCGTGGGGTCAGCAGTGGTCAGCGGTGAGTAAACGGGCCGAGTGGCTTGTCAAAAAAGACGGTGAGGGTGCGAGCATCACAATAACGACATCCAGCGCTCGAGCAGGCAGCCACCGCACTACGCTCAACATCTAACATTATTTATACTGATGAGATAGGTCAGTCAACCGGGCTCATCTCATTGATGATGACTTCAGTCACCGCACCCTCAGTTGCTCGTGCGTAAGCAGCAAGGTGCGGTGCGTTCATGTGGGCTTGCCACAGCTCGCGTGATTCCCAGTTTTCGTAAAACATGAAGTGGGTCGGCGTGTCGTTGTCTTGGTGGAGGTCGTATTGAAGGCAACCCTCCTCTGCGAGGGTAGTGGGAATGAGTTTCTTGAGTTCCGCTTTGACAAGCTCGAGCTTGTCAGGATGCGCGTGAATATTGGCGACAATGGTGAGTTTAGACATGTTAAATCTCCTGTACTGAGGTTGAATTAGTTAATGTTGTGACACGCCAGCTTAACAAAGTTATGGCGTTATTTCGCAGTATTAAGCCGTTTAATTGTCCTCAAAACACTAAAATGAACGCCCTCATGAAAGTTGTTGTAGTGAATGGCCTCACTCACACTGGTTAACTGGCCACCAAAACTGGTGGTGTAGGGAAACTGAGTTTGGGTGAGGTTGTCAAACTTTCCGGCTGCCCAATCCTGCTGGGTTTGGGTGACTAAGCTGAGGCTTTGCTCGCGTAAGCTATCTAAATCGACGTTATTATCTGGCCAGTCTTTGGGTGAAGAGCCTTCAATAAAGCGCGTCTGCCAGTCGTCAGATACATTCACCTCTAAGCCAGCAAGTTGGTAGGTCAAAAACTGCTGGCTAACAATCAAATGCCCAAAGTTCCAAAGAATGTTGTTGCCAAAGCCATTTGGCATCTCAACAAGTTGTGTGTCACTTAGACCTGCAATAGTGTTGAGCATGGTTTGACGGGTTTTGGTAAGAAGCCCGAGCGCATGTGTAACGCCGCTATCCACCTCTGCTGTTGTTAGCTGATGAGTCATAGCTCGAGCTTATCTCAAATTCACTAGCCTAGCAAAAGAAATATTTCACGATAGTCTTGCTTGTACTTTATTTATCTCAAGTCAAGCGTATCTTTTCTGCTGTGGGTTGATGACATTACCATCACTAACCTCACTTAGACGCAAGCCTCTTACCGTAAGCCAACCTGCCAGCGCAAGTTCAGCTACAAAGGGTAGCAGATAGGCAACTTCAAACATGCTCCTCAGATTGGGTACTAAAATAGTAATCAAAGATCCTACCAAATACACACCTGCACTGAGGATCAACGCAGCAATAATAAGTTTTGGAATGCGGCTCGAGCGCAGCAACACGTATCCCAATGCCATTAACGACACCGCAAAAAAGACGAGCCCAAGGTCGTAACC
This sequence comes from Deinococcota bacterium, assembly GCA_039034155.1. Lineage (GTDB taxonomy): Bacteria > Deinococcota > Deinococci > Deinococcales > Trueperaceae > JBCCBI01. The sequence continues at coordinate 4,296 of JBCCBI010000378.1, forward strand.
AATGCCCTGCGCAGTCAAAAACAGCATTGCTAAACTATGGCGCTGACTGTCGGCAAGCTCTGCAACATCTGAACTGGTGAGCAGGTTTAATGCCAGCGTGAGGTTAAGTAGGTTAAGCCCTAAGATAGAGGCTTGTGTTAAACGAAACAACGTTGTGACCAGCGCCAGCACGTAACTTACTTGCTTGAGCAAAACAAAAAATAGAACAGCCAGGGCAACATCTGCCACAATCATTGTGAGGTCACTTACAATACTGATGCGAAACGAACCTTCTGCACTCATAATCTGTTGGGCTGTTGTGGTTGCATCTCCAGGAAAAATGAGATTCGCGCGCACCACTACCGAACCATAAATACCTGCCACAATGAGGATGAGATAGATGACACCTGTAATTCGGGCAAGTGCTTGGGAAGAGGGTTGAGATACCGTCATGATAAGTCTCCTTCAATTTACGTAATGGTCAGATGATAGTCGTGGACTGTTGGTTTTACATCTAACCTAGTCATGACGATAAATGTGAGGTGGTGTCGGTCACCAGACACCAAAGTGTCATTAACCAAACGTAAAAGGTGTTGAAGATTTGAGATTACATGGCATCATTCAAATTCTGGCGAAAATCCTGCTGCACGGCAAGCTTCAGCAGGTTGATGTACAACCAATGCACGGTCTGAGAGTTCTTGCCAGTTCCAGCGCTGTTGAAAAACCTCAAAACTCACCATGCCTGTGCTGCAGTTGAGAAACACATCAACCACGTAGCCATCATTAAAAAAGCCTTCGTCAGTCCTATATGCAGTAGTCCAGTCAATTGGCTCACCTGTAAAGTCGGTGTAGGGTGGCTCGTAACCGCCCTGCGTCTGATCAAAGCTAAGCCCGTCTGCTACGATGCCAAAAGCGATTAATCCGGTAAATATGACGCCTAGTACAGCAAAACTTCGTACACTTACTGTGAAGGCTCGAGCACCCCAACTCGGGCACGTACGCATAACTTGGGTAGATAGTTGAGTAGTTGACATTGACATTATGGCGTCCTTTCTATTTGCTGGTGGTAATGAGTTTCAAACTATATTGAGCTTAAAGTCTGACACAACGTAAGAGTCAAATCCTAGTTCAGGTGTAGCAGTCGCACTGCTTGACAAGGTTAGCAAGATAGCTTATTCTACCTACAGGTTAATTAACCAATAAGTTAAATGAGGTGATATCTAAGCTCATGTTCTCTTCTAACCCATCCTCTGATCCCACAGGCGTCAACGAAATGCAACTCAACCAAACCTTTGCAGCCCTCGCCAACACTACGCGGCGCGCAATTTTAGCGCGTTTGGTA
>JBCCBI010000379.1:0-5596 GCA_039034155.1 Deinococcota bacterium
GCAAATCCACCCTCATGAAGATCGTCAGCGGTGTGCATCCTCATGGGTCGTACAGTGGTGACGTGTATTTTGACGGTCAAGCGTGCACCTTTAAGACCATTCGTGACAGTGAGCGTTTGGGTATCATCATCATTCATCAAGAACTGGCCTTGGTGCCGCTTTTGTCGATTGCCGAAAACATCTTTTTAGGTAACGAGCGGGTTAAAAACGGACGTATTGATTGGTTTCAGACGGTTTCTAAAACGCGTGAGCTGCTTGACAAAGTAGGTTTGCACGAAGCGCCAGATACGCTCGTGAACGACATTGGCGTGGGCAAACAGCAACTGGTGGAGATTGCTAAAGCGCTTTCTAAAGACGTGCGCTTGCTTATTTTGGATGAACCTACGGCAAGCTTAAATGAAAGTGACAGTGAGGCGCTGCTCGAGCTACTGCTCGAGTTCAAACAGCAAGGTATCACTTCCATTTTGATTTCCCACAAACTTAACGAAATTGCTAAGGTGGCAGATTCAATCACTATTTTGCGCGATGGTGCCAGCATTGAAACGCTTGATAACGCTAGCGTGGATGAAGCGCGAATTATTCGCGGCATGGTGGGGCGCGAACTGTCCAACCGCTACCCTGAGCGCACGCCAGACATTGGCGAGGTCATTTTTGAAGTGCGCAACTGGAACGTCTACCACCCGCTGCAGCGTGACCGCCAAATGATCCATGATGTCAACATGAACGTGCGGCGTGGTGAGGTAGTCGGTATTGCTGGACTCATGGGCTCAGGTCGTACTGAATTAGCCATGAGCATTTTTGGTAAGTCGTACGGACAGCGCATTAGCGGGACAGTCCACATGCACGGCAAGCAGGTTGATGTTAGTAGCATCAACAAAGCTATTGACACCAAACTGGCCTACGTCACCGAAGACCGCAAAACTTACGGTCTGGTGCTCGATAACGACATTCGCCGGAACGTAACCCTCGCTAACCTGGACGCAGTATCTGAAAACTTGGTCATTAGTGAAGCTGAGGAGATGCTCGCCGCACTAGACTACCGTGAGAAGTTGAATATAAGGTGCTCGAGCGTCTTGCAAGAGGCCGTCAACTTATCTGGCGGCAACCAACAAAAAGTGGTTTTAAGCAAGTGGCTTTTTGCTGACCCAGACGTGCTGATTCTAGATGAACCCACGCGCGGGATTGACGTAGGTGCGAAGTACGAAATCTACACGATAGTCAATCAACTGGCTGCGGCTGGCAAAGCTGTCATTGTTATTTCATCTGAACTGCCGGAGATTTTGGGCGTCTGTGACCGGATCTATGTCATGAACGAAGGGCGCATAGTTGGTGAGATGCCTGCTGAGGGGGCCTCGCAAGAAAAAATTATGGCTGAAATAGTCAAGCTCGAGGATAAGGAGGTTCGCGCATGAGTAGCATCAGCGCATCCAAACAAATTACAGACAGTTCCACGTTTGGCGATACCTTAAGGCGTTCGTTGCGCCAGTACGGCATGTTGATTGCCCTCGTTGTCATCATGGGCTTTTTCCAGTGGCGCACTGGTGGCGTATTGCTACGCCCGCTCAACATCACCAACCTCATTTTGCAAAACAGTTACATCGTCATTATGGCCATTGGCATGTTGCTGGTCATTGTCGCTGGGCATATTGATCTGTCGGTGGGGTCGGTAGTGGGGTTTACGGGCGCGTTAGCTGCCACGATGACTGTCACCAACGAGATTCACTGGAGTATCACCATCGTTGCGTGTTTGCTGGTAGGTATTATCATTGGTGCGGCTCAAGGCTATTGTGTAGCGTTTTTGGAAATTCCCGCCTTTATTGTGACATTAGCTGGCATGTTGGTGTTTCGGGGCCTGAGTTTGACGCTACTCCAGGGGCAGTCGGTAGGCCCGTTTCCGGAAACATTTCGGGGCATTAGCAGTGGGTTTGTGCCCAATCCGCTCCCGAGCATCATGTTTCGCGGGGACGACTTGCACACAACCTCAATTTTGCTCAGCGTGCTTATTGTGCTAGCGATTTTTGTGCTCAACATTCGCCAACGGCAAAACCAACAACGTTATAAGTTCAAAACTGAACCTGCGGTGATGTTTTTGCTTAAAACCATCTTGGCAGCGGGTGCGATTCTTTACCTTACCTACTTACTGTCGTCTTATCGCGGCTTTCCCAATGTATTGCTAATTATGTTCGTGTTGATTGTAATTTATGCGTTTGTGACCAATCAAACGACCATTGGACGGCGCATTTACGCACTGGGCGGCAACGTAAAAGCAGCCAAGCTTTCTGGCATCAACACCGAACGCCTTACCTTTTTGACCTTTACAAATATGGGCTTTTTGGCAGCACTGGCGGGGCTTGTGTTTGTAGCCCGTTTTAACAGCGCCACGCCAAGAGCAGGAACTGCCTTTGAGTTAGATGTGATTGCCGCTGTGTTTATCGGCGGTGCGTCTGCCAAAGGTGGCGTTGGCACTGTTATTGGCGCGGTTATTGGGGCTTTTGTGATGGGGGTAATGAACAATGGCATGTCCATTTTAGGTGTGGGCATCGACTGGCAGCAGGTTATTAAGGGCTTAGTGCTGCTTGCGGCTGTGTTTTTTGATGTTTATAACCGCCGCCGAGGTTAGGCGCACTTTTTAGGGAGAAGGGGAGAACGGGGGAAAGGGAGATTTCGTCAGATAGAACATACCTAGTACATCACCATTTAACCACTGTAGGAAGCAATCTCAATTTGGATGACGTATGTTTCGGGTCGTACCGCCTCAGTTTATCGTGTGGTTGTTAAACTACCTTTTTTCTTTAGTTAAATACATCAAGCAAGCATCTAAATAATGCTTTGCCATACGTGTTTTATCAGTGTTGTCATTAACCAACTTTACTGTCATTAACTAGTCTTCTGCAAAAACCAATAACTCTATGGACGTTCACAAACCATCTAAAAACGTAACTCTTAACGACGTGGCGCAAGCTAGCGGTGTGTCGCATCAGACCGTCTCGAGGGTCATCAACAACAGTCCTAATGTAGCTGAGGCAACCAGGGCTCGCGTCCGTGAAGTCATTATCGCCCTTGGTTACCGCCCTAATAGTGCGGCTCGGCAGTTGGTGACCGGTGCGCGCAACACGGTTGGCATCATCAGCTACGGGATGAACCACTACGGCCCCGCGCAGATGGTACAGAGTATTGAACGCGCGCTTAAACAGCAGGGTTACGGGCTGGTGCTTGCGTCGCTAGATAGTTTGGAAGCAGTAAGTTTGCAGGCGGCGATTACGGCGCTCGAGCACTACCCCATCGCCGGACTCATTTTGGTAACGCCCTTACTTGCCGACAGCCTCACCGATGTGGCCCAGTTTTGTGGTGGCGTGCCGTTTGTGCTGGTGGATGCCCCAGCCAGCCTCGCAAGCACAGGTACGCCCACGGTGCGCATTGACCAAGCGCTGGGTAGCCGGCTGGCAACCGAGCATGTTTTAAGTTTAGGGCACCAGCACATTGCCGAAATCAGCGGGCCACGGCTATGGAGTGGGGCGATTGAGCGGCATGAAGCTTGGTGTGAGGTTTTGTGTGAGGCGGGATTTATAGGGCACAGTCTGGAGAGCAATTGGACGGCAGCAGGTGGGTTTGCCGCTACCGAGCACATCATCAGCAACTATGTTTTGGAAGCAGCTGATCCCATCACAGCTATTGTCGCAGGTAACGATCAAATGGCGCTCGGTGCCATTGCCGCGCTGCACGCACACGGCTTACGGGTGCCAGAGGATGTTTCTGTAGTTGGCTTTGATAACGTTCCCGAAGCACAGTTTTACACGCCGCCGCTTACGACGGTAAGTCAGCAGTTTGATGAGTTGGGGGAGCAGAGTTCAGCGTTGTTACTCGAGCTTATGGCAACTGAATCAACCGAAAGCCACATCGTGTTAGCGCCAAAGTTGGTGGTGCGCTCGAGTAGCGCCCCGCCGAGACGACCTTAGTAGCAACATTTAATGTGTGCCTAGTTCTGCTGATGGAGTTGGTTACAAGTTCACTCAGCTCGGGACATGCCAGTCGTAATGGAACATATTAAATGTTGATGATGGCATCTGCCAAAGCGAACTTAGCGAGATGACATCTTCTACTGAAGATTAAAAGATAAGTCATTCTGAAAGGACCCTTTTATGCCAACCTATACCATCGGCATCGACTTTGGCACGCTTTCTGGGCGGGCTCTACTAGTTGATGCTGCAACCGGGCAAGAAGTCGCTACCGCCGTGCTAGATTATCCGCATGGGGTCATTGACGAAACCCTGCCCACCAGCGGACAAACCCTACCGCCGGAGTGGGCGCTGCAACATCCACTGGATTATTTAGAGGTTATCAAAAAAACTGTTCCCGAAGTCCTCGAGCAAGCCTCGGTAACTAGTCATGAGGTTGTCGGCATCGGCATCGACTTTACGGCGTGTACCATGCTACCCGTAAAAGCTGACGGCACGCCGCTCATGAGCTTAGCGGACTGGCAAGATAACCCGCACGCGTGGGTCAAACTGTGGAAACACCACGCGTCGCAACCGCAAGCAGATGCCATCAATAAAACGGCGACGGAGCGCGGTGAAACGTGGTTAGCGCGTTACGGCGGCAAGTACAGCAGTGAATGGTTTTTTTCTAAGGCGCTCCAAATTTTAGAAGAGGCTCCCGATGTTTATAAGGCAAGTGATAGGTTGCTCGAGGCTGCTGATTGGGTCATTTGGCAGTTAACTGGCGTGGAAACGCGTAACGCCTGCACAGCCGGTTACAAAGCGATGGTGCAAGCGGGCGATTACCCCTCAGAAGACTTTTTTGCTGCGTTACACCCCGACTTTGCAAATGTCGTAAGCAGCAAGATGAGCCGCGACTTCGCCCAACTTGGTGACAATGCGGGCGGACTCACTGCAAGCTGGGCAGAACTCACTGGCCTCGCTGAAGGGACCGCTGTAGCCGTTGCCAACGTGGACGCGCACGTAACCGCACCGGCAGTCAAAGCCACCCAACCCGGGGTCATGGTCATGATTATGGGCACGTCGACTTGCCATGTGATGTCAGCACTAACGCTTCACAATGTAGAAGGCATGTGCGGCGTGGTGGACGGCGGTATTGTGCCCGGACTCTATGGCTATGAAGCAGGTCAGTCGGGCGTGGGTGATATTTTTGCATGGTTTGTGGACAACGCGGTGCCGCAGGAATATGTGGAGGCTGCTAACGCGGCGGGGCTGGATATTCATGCTTACCTCGAGCAACAATCTGCCAAACAACAGGTCGGCGAACACGGTCTGTTAGCCCTCGATTGGTGGAACGGCAACCGCTCAACCTTGGTAGATACCGAACTTTCGGGCTTACTGGTTGGCATGACCCTTGCTACCCGCGCCCCAGATATTTACCGAGCTTTAATTGAAAGTACTGCCTACGGCACCCGCGAAATTATCGAAGCCTTTGAGCAGCAAGGTGTGGAAGTTCGTGAACTAGTTGCTGCGGGCGGCTTACCTGAAAAAAATGCCTTGTTGCGGCAGATTTACGCCGATGTCACTGGGCGCACGCTCAAACTGGCAGGCTCTGCCCAAGCCCCCGCCCTTGGTGCCGCCATGCACGCAGCGGTGGCGGC
>JBCCBI010000380.1:0-5556 GCA_039034155.1 Deinococcota bacterium
CCAAGATAAGCGCCGGGCGCTGCAATTCTTCGATGACCTTGGCCATCGTGTAGGTTTTACCCGTACCGGTTGCGCCAAGGAGCGTTTGAAAGCGCAGGCCGTCGTTAATACCTTCAACAAGGTCCTTAATAGCTTGGGGCTGATCGCCCTTGGGTTCAAATGGGGATTCTACCGTAAGCGGCATAACATCTAGTGTACGCCCCTAGTGATTTGAGCAAAGTTGCGTACCTTAAAATTAAAGGTTTTTTGGAGTGGTAGACTAGAAGGTTAGCTCGAGGTTTTTAGAAGTGGCTAACCTCACCCAACATCCAACACACCCACATAAACATCTGTAAGCCGCAAGCTCATCTCTGGACATTTTAAAGCTATCTCACCAGCATGATGATGGCTGAGTTGCCACTGACCTGCATCATCTCGTTGAAAATGTTCAATCCAAGGTTTATCTTGATGCACGAGTAAATAATGCTGCAAGCTATCCATTTGTTTGTAGGCTGCCCATTTCTCGAATCTGTCGCGCACTTCGGTACGTTCAGAGAGAATTTCTACGACCAAACACGCTTGGTCAACAACGTATTCATCTTCCGAAGGTTCACACGTAAACATCAAGTCAGGATAGTAAAACGTATCCGGTGTGGGATGGAGTTTCACAGAATTTGCAAATATGTGACATCCCTTGTGCCGAACATCCGCAAACAGTGGCAGAAAATTTCCTAGCAGTATGTTATGACGTTTACTTGTGCCTGTCAGCGGGTACAAAATGCCACCAACATAATCGTTTCTAAACTCACAGGTCTTTTCATACTCGAGGTAGTCAGGAATACTCATAAGCACCTGTGTGTTTACCGTGCTGTCCATGACTAAAGTATAGCGGCTCGAGCCGTCTCAATAACAAACGAGGTAAGGCTCGAGCCGCATCATCAAATTCTAGAAACGTTTACGACAAATACTCATACGCCGGAACTGTCAAAAACTCCGTAAACGCATCCGCCCGAATGAGCTTGTCCATAGCCTCAGTGGCATCTTGATAGTGCAGCTTGTCAATGCCACCAAGTTTGTCTAACTCTTCTTGTTTAATTTGTTCGTACAACTCTGGCGTGACCGTGCGCCCATCTGCCAGTTTAGCCTTACCGTGGAGCCACTGCCACAACTGCGCGCGGCTAATCTCGGCGGTTGCGGCATCTTCCATCAAGTTGTTGATGGCCGCAGCGCCATTACCCATGAGCCACGCATTCACATATTGAATCCCCACGCTGATGTTCATTCTGAGGCCATCCTCAGTAATGCTGCCACCCGCAATATCTGTGTTGATGAGGTCACGTGCGGTCACAGCGACATCTTCTCGCAAGCGGTCTTTTTGATTGGCTTTGTCACCCAGTTGGGCGTTAAAGACCTCTTTTACTGTGGCAACAAGGTCGGGGTGCGCCACCCAACTACCGTCGTAGCCATCGCTTGCTTCACGCGTTTTGTCGGCACTTACCTTGGCGAGCGCGTTTTCGGTCACTTCTGGGTCGCGGCGGTTAGGAATAAACGCTGACATGCCGCCGATGGCGTGTGCACCGCGTTTATGGCAGGTACGCACCAAAAGCTCGCTATAGGCGCGCATAAACGGCACGGTCATGGTGATTTGCCCACGATCTGGTAAAGGCGTGCTGGTTTTGCTGAATTTTTTAATGGCGCTAAAAATGTAATCCCAGCGTCCGGCATTTAAGCCAGCAGCATGATCGCGCAGTTCGTAGAGGATTTCTTCCATTTCAAACGAGGCTAAAATGGTTTCGATAAGTACGGTGACACGGACGCTGCCTTGGGGAATGCCGAGTGCATCTTGGCTAAACACAAAGACATCGTTCCAAAGGCGAGCTTCTAGGTGACTCTCGAGCTTTGGCAAGTAAAAATACGGCCCCGTATTTCTAGCTAAGCGCTCCGCTGCATTGTGAAACAGGTACATGCCAGCATCAAACAAACTGGCTGAAAGCGGCTCGCCATCAATCAAAATATGCTTTTCCACCAAGTGCCAACCACGTGGTCGCACAAGCAAGGTCGCAAGCTCATCACCAAGTTCGTAGGTTTTGCCTTTGGCATCGTCGACGAAGCGAATTTCGTTGCGGACGGCATCGCGCAGGTTAATCTGCCCTTGCACCACGTTCAACCACGTAGGTGACAGGGCGTCTTCGCAGTCAGCCATGAATACTTTGGCACCGGAATTGAGCGCGTTAATCATCATTTTGCGCTCGGTGGGCCCAGTAATTTCTACGCGCCTGTCTTGCAGGTCGTCTGGTGTGGGGGCAACCTGCCAGTCACCGGTGCGCACGCTAGCCGTTTCAGCTAAAAAATCGGGCGTCATACCAGCATCAAACTCAGCTTGGCGTTCAGCACGTTTGGTTAATAAATCTTTGCGGGTTGCGTTGAATTTACGTTGCAAACTCGCCATAAACGCAAGCGCATCCTCACTTAAAATCTCTTCAAAACCGGGTTGCATGTCGCCTAAAATTTCAATACCTTGGGGCATAGGTCTCCTTTACAATTGTTGCCTTGTACAATTTCATGAGTTCATTTGAGAGTCGTGTCTAAACCGCACAATGTTATCACGTGGTTAGGGTAGTTTTTGGCGCGGCGGGTGCAGTGATACACGCAGAGTTAAGCGTCTCGAGCTAGCCTGAGAGTGTGAGTAAGCAGTCTCGGTCTAAGGCATCTAAATATAAATCATCAAACTCAAAGTCAGCTCGAGCTAACGCGGCTCGCTCTAAAACCTCACGACCTCAACCTAAAAATAATAAACGCCGTCCACCTCAACAACGTGGGCACGCTCGAGCTACGTCGTCAACAGCTTGGACGCTCGAGGCAGAAATCCTACCCGGACTTGCCGACTTTGCCCTTCAGGAGACTAAAAACCTAGGTATCTCAGCCATCCAAACGAGTGACACACAGTTAAAATTTGAAACGCAAGTAGCAACATTGGTTAAGTTGATGCCCAAGTTGAGGACTATTACCGCCATCTACAGGATGCTCGAGTTTTCCATCAGCCGCCCCAAAGCTTTACTTGGCAATGCCGAATTTAACGTACTTACTGATGCCATCACAGACATACGACGACAGGCAGAATTTACTACTTTTCGAATTGATGCAGCTGGCAAAGATTCAACCGTGTTTCAGCGCCTTATTCATCAGCTCGAGACAGCTCTAAAACTCCCGCATAGCGATGCTGATGGTGACTTACTCCTTCGTGTACGTCCTAGTAAATCCCGTGATGGCTGGCAGGTGCTCATTCGCACAACGCCGCGCCCGCTGTCTGCTCGAGACTGGCGTGTGTGCAACATGGCCGGTGGTTTAAACGCGTGTGTGGCCGCAGTGATGCTCGAGCTAGCTAGCATCAAACATCATCACCGTGTATTGAACGCGATGTGTGGTTCGGGAACCTTGCTGATTGAGCAGGCCCTCAAACATCATCCTCGAGAGTTGTGGGGCGTAGACATTAACGCTGAGGCTATCACGTGTACGCAGCAAAACATAGCAGCAGCTAGGATTAAAGGCGTGCGGCTCGAGCAGGCAGATGCGACCAACCTCAGCTGTGAAGACGCCTGTGTAGATGTTGCCGTAAGCGACCTACCTTGGGGGGATGCTATCGGCTCTATAACGGCTAACCGTCACCTTTATCCTGCGTTTTTAGCAGAGATGGACAGGGTCATCACACGACGTGGCAAACTCGTCATCCTCACACATGATGTCAAACGGACTGAAAAAGAGTTAGCTGCAAGTGCCTGGCGAGTAGCGAGTGTAAACAAAGTATTTCACGGTGGGCATTATCCGCGTATTTATGTCTTAAGACGTAATTAATTTCGGCACTTGTAACCAAGTAACCTAGTTTAGATTTTAGATTAGATGCCTGTAGCAACGGTGTATTAGAGGTATCTGAAGGTTACCTGGGCGAGTAACGTTGCAAGTTTTCTGCAAAGACTTACACTCACTCTCATCAAAGCACCATGCGCACAGTAGCAAAGGCGTGCTACACTGACTATGTGAATTGGCGAAAAATCAAACCAGGTTGGTATCTGCTGGTCATCTTGTTTGTCTACAGTATGACGATGACCTTCGCCTATCAGCGTGCTAGCAGCGTGCTAAGCCGCTTACGTCGAAGTGATATTCCTGTTTCTATACCGTCCAATAACACGGGTGACACTGCACCGCCAACGTCCATAGCACCAGACGGCTTGTGGTTTCCCATCGTGGGGGCTAGTGTGCCGCGCAGTGAAGCGTACTTGCCAGGTGCACCAAGGGTCTACCGCAATGGTGTCAACGAAGGGTTTGACTTTTACACCAGCGATGCAGGTATTCCCATCCCCTACGGTGCTCCGGTCATTGCCTCAGCAGATGGCATTGTGAGCCGTGCTGACCTGGACTACGGCGAACTTAGCCAAGAAGCTTGGAATGCACTGATTGATACAGTTGAGATAGACGGTGCCAACGAAGAGCAACTTGACCGTTTGCGCGGCCGCCAAATCTGGATCACGACCGATGACGGGCGTACGCTACGCTACGCGCACTTATCACGGTTGCGCCCAGGTATAGAAGAAGGTCAGCGCGTTTACCGCGGCCAAGTCATTGGCTTTGTAGGTAACTCGGGTACAGATGATGGTGTAAGTGGTACCAACGGCGGTGCCCGTCTACATTTTGAAGTTTGGGATGACGAGCAGTTTTTTGGTCAAGAGATGGACAGTGAAGAATTGCGTGTGCGAGCAGCATCCCTTTTTGTAGGTCCCTAAGGTATGGCTGAAGCTACATCCCAGCAAGGACAGCAACAAGATGCCTCACAAGATGCACCCGCCGTTCGCCCTAGAACGGTAACCGCACTCGAGACCGTCTGGCAAAACACTTGGTTGAGAGCCCTTAGTTATATCGCGTTAGCTGTGTTTGGCGTATGGGCTTTGTGGAGTTTGCGCAGTGGCTACGCGTTTGCCATGCAGGTGGCCATTATTGGCTTTACCATCGCCTATATTTTGAATCCACTGGTTGAGCTTATGGGGCGTTGGCACATCCGCCGGGCGTTTGCTGTGGTGATGGTCTATATTGCCCTCATTATCGTCATGATTTTGGGATCTATTTTGATTACCCAAGTGGTCGCTGAAACTGAGCGTTTTGTTAGGCTCATTCCAGAAGCCGTGACAGCACTCATTACTTTGTTTGAACGAGGTAGCGTTTGGTTTGAAGGTCTGCTGACCAACTTACCTGATTTTATGCTCGAGCCGTTCACCCCGGAACAAACCGAAGAAGGCGTGGACATTGCTGAACTTGCCCGCACCACCATTGGCTCGTTTTTACAACAAACTGCCGAAGCCATCAACACAACCTTACAAAACTTTTTGAGCAATGGCGGCACAGTTTTACTGTCTGGTGTTGCCAATATTCTCGCGACAACCCTACAGGTTTTTTTGATTTTGGTTGCCAGTGCCTACTTTTTGTTTGATTACCGCAAGTTAACCACCTCGTTTAAACGCTATGTGCCCTTACAATACCGCCCGCTTTATAAAGACATCATCAGCAAAGCTGACCGCACCATTGGCG
>JBCCBI010000381.1:0-5539 GCA_039034155.1 Deinococcota bacterium
CAAACGTCGCTCGAGCGACTTAATCAGGCCGTTGCCGAGCAAATTGTAGTACTAGAAGAATCTGCGGGTAGCTGGTCTCTAGAAAATCATCCTGACATGCCAGATGATAAAGGTATCGATACTTGGCTCAAAACATCTCGTCAAGATTGGCATTAAAAAAATACCTATGACCCAAACTACTACTAATACACTTTTTTTAGATGTCGCCAACGGCAAAGACAGTGACCGCACACCTGTCTGGATGATGCGCCAAGCAGGGCGTTATTTGCCTGAGTATATGGCTATCAAGGAACGCTCGAGCTTCTGGGAAATGTGCCGCACGCCCGAACTCACCTGCGAGATCACCCTGCAACCCATAAAACGCCTGGGCGTAGACGCTGCCATCTTGTTTCAAGACATCATGACGCCGCTACCACCTATGGGCGTCTCAATTGAGTTTAGTCCAGGTCCGGTGATTGCTGACCCTATTCGCAGTGAGCAGCAAGTTAGCACGTTAACAGTACCCGAAAAGGACGAGATTGCACCTTACGTCGCTGAAGCCATTAAGCTCATTCGGCAGGAAAGTCCTGTACCGCTTATTGGCTTTGGCGGCGCGCCCCTTACGCTGGCAACCTACCTGATTCAAGGAAGTGGCAGCAAAGACTACGCCGAGTTTCGGCAATTTTTGCGCTACGCACCAGATGCTGCCCATAAACTTTTGGACAAACTCACTGAGTTATCTATTCGTTACTTAACTATGCAAGTTGAGGCTGGCGCACAGGCAATTCAATTGTTTGACTCGTGGGCAGGACTGCATAGTGCCAGCACGTATGCAACGTTTGCTAAGCCCTACAACACACGTATTTTTAAGGCGCTCGCAGCGTTGAACGTGCCACGCTTGTACATTGCGGTGGATGCCTACCACTTGTACAGCGAAATTCGCGCGCTACCTTGTGAAGTTGTGAGCATCGACTGGCGCATGCCAATTAACCAAGTACGGCCGCTGCTGTACGGCAAGGTGATTCAAGGCAACCTCGACCCAGCGGTGCTGCTTGCACCCAAGGAGGTCATCCGCCAAGAAACTGAGCGGGTGTTGCGTGATGGTCTAGGTGGGCCACACATTTTTAATCTTGGACACGGCATCATGCGTCAAACTGATCCTGACGCCGCGCAATTTATGATCGACACGGTAAAAGCCTTCGACCGCAAACAGGCTAAAAATGTGCTCGGCTGCTAGCAACTAGCAAGGTGACGAACATCAAAAGATGATGCCTACATCACACCAGTTAATCTGCTGGCGCTTCTGACAAGGTTAGCCGCAAACGAAAGCGTTCATTGCCACGCCAGATGGTGGCCGTAACTTCATCACCGACGTGGTACTGGGCCTCGAGCACCGCATCAAGCTCATCTAAACTACTGACGGGCGTATCACCAATCTCAGTCAATATGTCGCCGCCAACCAGCAAGCGCTGGTTGCCCACGGTAAGTTCTTGCTGCGCACCGCGTACGTTAGCGTCTGCCAATGGGCTATCACTAAACACCTGCACCAGCACTAAACCTTCGGACACAGGTAAATTTAGCGTCTCTTGGAGGCGTTCGCTGATGGGGTACACGTAGCGAATCCCCAACCATGGGTGGCGGTAACGCCCCACGGTCAAAAGCTCAGGCAGCACGCGCTGAATCGTACTTACTGGAATCGCAAAGCCCACACCGCTGTTGGTGCCACTAGGGCTAAAAATAGCGGTGTTCATGCCGATAACTTGCCCGTTACTATCGAGCAAGGGTCCACCGGAATTACCTCGGTTGATGGCAGCATCTGTTTGAATGATGCCGCCAATCTCGCGGTCTTCAGGTCCGCGCAAGTTGCGGTCAAGCGCGCTGATTACGCCTGTTGTCAAGGTTCGCCCAAACTGCCCAAACGGGTTGCCGATGGCAATGGCCCGCTGGCCCACTTGGAGGTTGTCAGAATCGCCAAACTCGAGCGGCGTTAGCAAACCTGCAGGCGCACTCACTCTGAGCACTGCAATGTCATTTCGTGGGTCCGTGCCAACAATCTCTGCCTCGAGCACGGTGTCATCGCCAAAAGAAACTTCAATCTGCTGCGCCCGGCGAATCACATGATAGTTGGTGAGGATGTGCCCATCAGCATCAAAGACAAAGCCGGAACCTGCGCCTTCTTCAGGAATGACACCATGGAAAAAGTCGCGCCGCAGCACGCGGGTGGTGATGTTTACGACAGCAGGTGAGGTGCGTTCATAGACGTCCATGACGCGCCGCTCGGCAATGTCACGCCCAAGGGCGTCGATCAGTGCAGCATTATCTAACGCAGGTGATGCTGCCACATTGGCTGATGAACGAGTATCTTGGGCTGTCTGCGCAGGTGATTCAGACGTTTCTGATGTGGTCGTTACAGTTTCAGGTGATGCGTTACGTCTAGACCATGGCAACCTCGGGCGGCAGCTTGTCATGCCAGTGATGAGTATCAAACTAATACACAGCCAAACACGCCAACCTAAGTTTAGTCGCTTAAAAGTTATTTTTTGTATGCGGATAGAGTCTTGCTCCATGACTGCATTATGAGCCAGATAGCGCGTAAACACAGGGCTCGAGCCAACTGAGTCGCGCTAGCCATAGCAGCATCTCATACTGAGATTGACTTCAAATCAATACGCTGCAATAACCTCGAGGCTAACGACGATATCATCCCCTAAAACAGACGTTGAGTGTAGTTAACTCACACCGCGCAGCGCGCCGCCATCTACCATCAGCGTCTGCCCGGTGATGTAAGCTGCTTGGCTCGAGGCCAAAAAGATAGCTGCAGACGCAACCTCTTCGGGTGTCGCTAAGCGTTTAGCCGGAATGTTTTGGGCAAAGGCAGTTTTGGCGGCCTCATCTGCAAAAAGCTGGTTGAGGCGTTCAGTATCGGTGTACCCTGGCCCAACGTTGTTCACGGTGATGCCTTCAGCAGCAACTTCATGGGAAAGCGTTTTGGCAAACCCCGTCACTGCTGCTCGGTAAGCATTAGATAGAGCGAGGTTGGCAACTGGCTCCCTAACCGAAATACTGGTGATGTTGATAATCCTACCCCAGCCGCGCTGTTGCATTGTTGGCAACGCCGCGTAAGCAAGCCGTACTGGCGACATGAGCGTGAGGTCGTAACCTTGGCTCCACTGAGCTTCACTAAGGTTGGCAGCTTTACCCGCAGGTGGTCCGCCAGCATTGCAAATTAAGATATCTGGCTGCCTGTTAGCGAGTGCCTCAAACAAGGTAGTGATGCCGTCTAACGTGCTCACATCTGCAGGAATGGCGGTGACATCCACCCCTGTTTCGTTGCAGAGGGTTGCTGCGTGTTGCTCGAGCGCATCTTTGCCCCGGGCGCTCACAATAAGCTTGACACCTTCCTCAGCCAATCCACGCGCAACCGCCGCACCAATCCCTTTAGACGCACCTGTAACCAAGGCAACTTTGCCAGCAATATTTAAATCCATAAGTCAGTATACCTAGCCTTACAAGCAAGATTTTGCAGGCATGATCTATAGCGACATACACAAGTATTAAGCTGTTAACTGAGCGAGTTGATTGCTACTCGTGAGATGGTTTTGGGTGATGATGTCCATGTGGTTGATGATTTACTTTTAGCACGTCATCGAGATAATCATTTCCCACCAGATTTAAAAATAAAAAGCCTCCACCAAGCTGTGAAGGCTTCTATGCTCGTTAGAGATATCTGATTAAGCTACTTTAAGCCAAACGAAATAAACTTGGTCTCTAAGTATTCTTCAATGCCCCACTTGCCACCTTCACGCCCAACACCAGACGCTTTGTAGCCGCCAAAGGGCGCTTGAACGCTAGACGGTACACCGTCGTTGACACCGATGATGCCGTACTCGAGCGCTTCAGCAACCTTAAACGCGCGGCTTAAATCTTGCGTGTAAAGATAGGCTGCCAGTCCATAAGGCGTGTTGTTGGCTTGGCGGATGACCTCAGCCTCATCTTCAAACGCTAGCAACGGGGCAACCGGACCAAAGGTTTCTTCGTGCATGAGTTTCATATCCGAGGTAACACCACGCAGTACGGTAGGCTCAAAGTAAAGTCCTTCTAGCGCATTCCCGCCCACAACAGCCGTGGCACCTTTACCGAGCGCATCTTGCACATGCGCTTTAACCTTATTGAGGCCGTCTTCGCTCACCAGCGGGCCAATGTCAGTACTTTCTTCACTAGGATCGCCTACTTGCAGCTCGCGCACGGCTGCTGCATAAGCTTCAGCGAAGACATCAGCGATAGCAGTTTGTACGTAGATGCGGTTAGTACATACACATGTTTGCCCAGCATTGCGGAATTTGCAGGCAATCACCTGAGCTACAGCGTGGTCAATATCGGCATCTGCAAAGACAATGTAAGGTGCGTGACCGCCGAGTTCTAAAGATATCTTTTTAACTGTGCTAGCAGCTTTGCCGTAAAGCATTTTGCCAACCTCAGTACTACCTGTAAAGGTCAGCTTGCGAATACGTGGATCGTCAATCAACGTGTTTGACACAGGCGCAGGATCGAGCGCAGGCAACACTTGAAAGGTGCCTTCAGGTCCGCCAGCTTCTTGCCATAAGGCAGCCAAGTAAAGGGCAGAAAGAGGCGTTTGTTCAGCTGGTTTAGAAATAAACGTGCAACCAGCAGCAAGTGCTGGGGCAGCTTTGCGAGTAATCATGCCAGCTGGGAAATTCCAAGGGGTAATGGCAAAACTCGGTCCAACCGGTTGCTTGATCGCTAAAATTCGTTTGTGTGCGTGCTGACTGGGAACCGTATCGCCATAAACGCGCTTAGCTTCTTCGGCATACCATTTAATAAAACCAGCAGCATAGCCCACCTCTCCACGAGCTTCTTTAATGGGTTTACCCATTTCGGCTGTCATAGTTTTAGCTAGCAAATCAGTGTTCTCTAAGATAAGGTCATGCCAGGTCTCGAGCACTTTTGCGCGTTCATAAGCGGTTGTCTCTTTCCAGCTCATAAACGCGTTCATACTAATCTCGGCAGCATGGGCTGCTTCGCGCGCGCCGCAGTTAGCTACTTCAGCAACAACCTCACCTGTAGCTGGATTGGTAATGGTGTAGCTATCAGCTAACTCGTGCCAGGTTTCAGTTAAGTACCGTTTTTGGACGTTCACGGTCTGAATTGGTGATGTCATGGTGTTAGTTTAGCAGGAGACTTAACTTGTCGACCTCAACTAGCACGCGGTCGGTGGGTTACAGATACTTACTAGCTGCTGGCTAACATTGCTTCTAGTGCGTGTTTGACTACAGTAAATTCTTGTTGGATGGCTGGTATTAAGACAGGCGCTTGGGTTAAGTCGCCAACGCGGCTTTGTTGCTCGAGCTCAGCAAACAGCTCACCCAGACGCTTGGCACCCAACGTAGCACTATTCGACTTGAGGCTATGGGCAATACGGCGTAACATCAGTTTTAGTATTAATTAAGATTACTTACAACGCCGTCATAGCCAAGAGTATAGTAATCCATGGTTGCGATATCGCCATAAATACTTGAACAGTTTTTCTCGTATTTTGAAC
>JBCCBI010000382.1:0-5517 GCA_039034155.1 Deinococcota bacterium
CGGGCATCGGCATCGTCCGGGACGGTGAGGTACTTGCTAACGTGGTGGCCTCGCAAACCGCCCTGCATGAGGCTTTTGGAGGCGTGATGCCGGAACAAGCTAGTCGCGAACACTTGAACGTCATCGATAAGGTTTGTGAAGATGCCCTTAGCCAAGCAAACATCACCCTAGCTGAGGTCGATGTCGTTGCTGCTACCCACGGTCCCGGTTTGGTGGGGGCGTTGTTGGTTGGGCTTAACTATGGGCGCGCACTTGCATGGGGACGGGGCATTCCGTTTGTGCCCATTCACCACCTCGAGGGACACATTGCTGCTAGCAACGCCCAACCGCCATTTTTGTGTTTAATTGCCTCCGGCGGGCACACCAGTTTGTTTGATGTTCCTGCTTGGGGACACTACACTGAACTTGGCAAAAGCCGTGACGATGCCGCTGGCGAGGCCTTCGACAAAGTGGCGAGGCTACTTGGTTTGGGCTATCCGGGCGGGCCAGCCCTCAGCAAACTAGCGCAACAAGGCGATGCTAAAACATACCCATTTACGCCGCCGCTACGCCAGCAAACGGGTTTTGATTTTTCGTTTAGTGGGCTTAAAACGGCTGTGGCGACCTTGCTTAAAAAGACGCCAAATGCTTTCCCAGCAGATGTTGCTGCTAGTTTTGAACGTACTGTGGTGGATAGTTTAATCAAGGTGAGTACAAGGGCACTCAAACATACAGGTCGAACACGCTTGGTCGTAGCTGGTGGTGTGGCTGCTAACCACGTTTTGCGGGAGCGGTTAGACGACCTCGCTTACGACCTCAACATTGAGGTGAACGTACCGCCACTAAACTTAACGACAGATAATGGCGCGATGATTGCGTTGGCTGCGTGGCATAGATTAGAACAGGGGCTCGAGCACCCCAACAGCACACTGCAAGTTGATGCTGTCCCGTATTTGCCTCTAGCCAGTTCGTAACCCCTCCATCTCATTTTCTTCTGCCTACACAACACGCAAGCATCATCACGTAAGATTTGAGCCACATGGTTGATGTCACCTTGCCAATTTACACAGACCGCCTCAGCTTGCGTCCGTTTGAGCAATCTGATTTTGAGGCTATGCATATCTATCACAGCGATCCAAAGGTATGTCGTTATCTGCCTTGGCCAGCGCGTAACAAAGAAGATAGCCAAGCTGCGCTCGAGCGCAGAATAAACAGTACCCAGCTTAGCCAAGAAGGGGACACGTTGTATCTTGCCGTCACCATTAGCCAGACTGCCGACCTCATAGGTGAGGTGATTCTGTTTTGGCGCAGCCTTACGAGTAAACAAGCTGAATTGGGGTATGTGTTTAATCCAGCGTTTGCAGGCTATGGCTATGCAACTGAAGCGGCAGCTGCCATACTTAAACTTGGCTTTGAGCACTTTGAGTTTCACCGCATCTATGCCCGCTGTGACACCCGAAACACGGACTCTTACAAGCTCATGGAGCGCCTCAACATGCGCCGCGAAGCCCACCTCATGCAAAACAAGTTTGACAAAGGAACGTGGTGTGACCAATTTACCTATGCACTGTTGGCACATGAATGGCAAGCGCACCATCAACATGCTGAGGTGTCCGCAGCACCGCACGACTAGCCTCATAAGCAGCTAGGCTAAGCTATGGACGTTCCAGGTAATGCTTATCAGCAAGCTTCTTTGGCAGATGCTAGCAACACAGATGCTAACAACGTAGATGCTAGTAATGATGTGCCAACTAGAGATTTGGGCTTTGGCAGCGTTGTCACTGAACAAAGTCGCCAGCGCCTTCTCAACCGCAACGGTACGTTTAACGTTAAACGTCACGGTCTTGGGCTACTCCATCAACTCAATCCTTATCATGAACTCATGGTGATGCCGTGGTGGACGTTTACATTGCTAGTTATTGGTACATATTTGCTGCTGAATGTACTGTTTGCAGTTGCGTACTGGCTTTGTGGTGAAGATGCTATTTTAGGTCTTAGTGAGGGTATGCCTCGGTTCGTACAAGCCTTTTTTTTGAGTGTGCAGACGTTTGCTAGCATTGGCTATGGGTATTTGGTGCCAAGTGGCATGGCTGCCAATACGATTGCTACCGTTGAAGCGCTGACGGGGCTTTTTGCTGTGGCGTTAGCGACTGGACTCATCTATGCGCGCTTTTCACGCCCAAGTACCAATATTGTTTTTAGCAATCAGGCGGTGGTTGCGCCGTATAAAGATAGTCAAGGGCTCATGTTTAGAATTGTCAATCTACGCAAAAGTCAGCTTATTGATTTGTCTGCTCGAGTGATTTTGACGCGTTTTGAAGAAAAAGATGGACATCTTATACGCAAGTTTTACCCACTCGAGCTTGAACGTCCTAGTGTTGCGTTTTTTCCACTTAGTTGGACGATTGTTCACCCTATTAACGTGCAAAGTCCGCTCAGTGGGCAAACTGCAGATGACTACCAACGTGCTAACAGCGAGATACTCATTTTGCTTACTGGGATTGATGAAACCTCGTTTACAACTATTCAAACGCGTTCGTCTTACACCTGTAACGAAGTTGTTTGGGACGCTCGTTTTGAAAATATGTTCAGTACGGGCAAAGATGTGTCGATTGATGTGCGCAAGCTGAGTGAAATAGCACCTCATGCGGCTAGTTGATATATCAAAAATGAGGGCCACTTATATAAATGGCCCTTTAGAATCAACATACTTGTTAGTGCTTGGCAGGATAACTGTTAGTTTTGCTGTTGCAACCTCAACGGTAAGAGGATAAGCGGAATGTACTCCTCACTGCCTTCAGGGAACTCAATTTCAACGGTGTTGATGCTCGAGCTAAAGTCGGGTCGCACAGCAGCCGTTAAGCTTTGCTCTCCCAGAATCATTCTGACATGGGTTGCACCTTCGTAATTAACAAACGTAGGTGATGTTTCATCTGGTCTGAGCAAATAGTGACTCACTGCATAACAGCCTTCACCACTGCAATCTGCAAACAAAATAAAGCCTAGATTGCCTTCAAAAGCCGTTTGTACATCATCAATGACTTGCGCAAGTGACGGCGAATCGCTGGGATCAACGCCATCTTGTGCAATTGTGATAGTGGTCTTGCTATCACCCATGTCAACAATTTCAAAGGTGATGGACTCATCTGGTTCCCCCATGACTGCAGTGGGGGACACGACGACATGGGTTGCATCTGCCAAGGGAGCGTCATCATCTTCATAAAGACGGCGACTAATTGTGCTGTCGTCAAAGATAGCGATACCCACTTGCTCACCGCCACTAAACGGATCCCCGTCATAAAAGGCAGCTTGGACTTCTACAGTTTGTGCTTCCACATTTTGGGAAAGGGCGAAACTAACAACAAGTAGACCTACCAAGCTTAAAGGTTTAAGTAATGCTTGCATGGCATCCTCCTAGGATCGTAACAACTTGAAAATTTTCCTTCTAGTACGTGTTGTAGCGTGGTGCTAAAAGGAATAACTCAGGCTATGCAATCTATGTAAACAAACGATTAACGTTACGCCAAGACAATGTATAGATTGTCTCAATTGCCAGGACAAGTTGACTCTCCCACGGTGGGAAGGTCTAGCATAAATATCAATGACATCTACCAATACAACTAGCCTGCTACGCATCGGCGAGTTTGCCACCTTAAGCCGGGTATCTGTCAAAATGTTACGTCATTACGATACGTTGGGGCTTCTTAAGCCTGTTTGGGTTGATCCAGAAAGTCATTACCGTTATTACAGCGTTGAACAGTTGCCACGGCTTCATCAACTAGTGGCGCTTAAAGATTTGGGTTTTAGTTTGGAGCAAATTGCCAAATTATTGGCAGGCGGCTTAGACAACACGCAAATGTTAGCGCTTTTACAAGCACGTGAAGCAGAGTTACAAGCTGGTATCACGTCACAACAGCATCAACTTATGAGTTTACGTAGTCACATTTCACGGTTTGATACAGACAGGTTTGATGTCGCCAGGTCTGATCCAGCCCTTGATAAGGCTGTGATTTTGCGGGATGTTAGGTCAGCATTTGTAGCTAGCCTCGAGCTACCCCGTACAGCTGATGTATCTGAGGGGTTTGTAAGGCTTGAAACCTATGTGAATCAACATCACGCACGCGCGAGCAGTGCACCGCTGTTACGTTACTTAGAAGCAGACAACTTAGAAGCAGACAAGCTCGAGCTGTGTGTACCTCTCAGCCGTATCATCATGGCGACAGATGTGATTCAGATAGCCCGTTTACCAGCTATTCAAGCTGCGAGCGTGTTGCATGAGGGTGGCTACGACAACATGGTGGCGACGTATAGCCGCTTAACTTCATGGCTCGAGCTACACAATTATCAACCCGCTGGACCCCTCCGCGAAGTTTATCTGCGCTTTGGCGCTGAGCCGATTGAAGACCAACTACCAGCTGTGTTTCTAGCATCTACAAGTAACGATTACCTTACTGAGTTACAACTTCCTATTCACACCCTAGCCAATTAATCATCACCCTAAGCGTACTTGTGACGCTATCAAACTCATCAGATGAGTTATTCTTCGACGGTCTTGATGCTATCAATTTCAGACTCTAAGACCATTGTGTAGATGCTTTTTTGACACAAATTGAGATACCTATGTGCACGTTTTGTTGATTTCTGATGTCAAAGTTGTCGTTTAAGTTAGAAAGGAGTTAGTTATGCGTTACGTTAAACTTGGTAACAGCGGGGTACGTGTCTCTGAGGTTGCCCTTGGCACGATGACATTTGGTGAAGATTGGGGGTGGGGGGCGTCCAAAGCAGAAAGCCAGAAGATGTTTACCCACTATGCTGAAGCGGGCGGTAATTTTATTGATACGGCCAATAACTACACGGATGGCTCGAGTGAGCGCTTTTTAGCCGACTTTCTCGCTGCTGACCGCGATCATTTTGTAGTGGCCAGTAAGTTTACGCTCAGTGATAACAAAAGTGACCTCAATTTTGGCGGGAACCATCGTAAGAACTTAATGCGCTCACTCAAGGCAAGCCTCGAGCGACTCGGCACGGACCACCTTGACCTGCTGTGGCTCCACATGTGGGACTTTACAACTCCGGTTGAGGAAATTATGCGCGCCCTTGATGACGTTGTGCGTATGGGGCTGGTGCATTACATAGGGTTTTCAGATAGTCCCGCTTGGGTAACTGCGCAAGCACAAACTCTTGCCCAACTGCGCGGGTGGTCGCCACTAATTGCTATTCAACTGCCTTACAGTCTAGGCAGCCGCCACGCTGAACGCGCCCACTTTCCTATGGCAGAAACCCTGGGGCTAAGTGTGACTGCGTGGGGCTTACTGGCAGGTGGGCTCCTCACTAATAAGTACGCCCAAGCTGGTGACACGCCCACCCGTTACGACGCTAGCAGTTTTAGTGAACGATGGCAAAAGCTTGCAACTGCCGTCACAGAGATAGCCAAAGACGATTTGACTGGCTGGGAGAACAGGGAGAACCGTGAGTGGCAGTGAGATGTGACGCCGTGACGCTGTGAAGCTCGAAGAGGCGGTGATAAGGTAGCTCACG
>JBCCBI010000383.1:0-5496 GCA_039034155.1 Deinococcota bacterium
CCAAGATGCTCCCCGTCAAGTTGCTGCGATTGAGGATGGCATGAACGCCCTCGATATTTCACTGGCGGTGCTTACGTCCATCCAAACGCAGTCACCTGTTACCCTGACAGCACAGGAGGTCGTGCCATGAAAATCGGACTTATCGGTGCAGGTCGCTGGGGTGGCGTTCATAAAGATGCCTTAGATAAGCTGGGTGTGCCTATAGCTGGCGTACTGGTATCAAGCACAGCCTCAGCAGAGCGTGTTCAAACCAATTGGCAACTCCCCGTCACCACCGACATCCAACACTTTCTAAGTTGGGATATGGATGCGGTTATTGTGGTGAGTCCTAATTATCTTCATGCACAGCACAGCTTGGCAGCACTCGAGGCAGGCAAGCAGGTCCTGGTTGAAAAACCTATGGCCTTAACTGCGGATGATTGCACGGCCATGATTAGTGCTGCCAAAGCACAAAGTCTTGTTCTTGCCATTGGGCTCGAGATGCGCGTCTTTAGCCTCTTTGCCAGAGTGAAAGACTTACTTGCTGAGGATGTCCTCGGCGCGCCTTTACATGTGCAACTTGACCTCACCCGCCGACCTTACCGCGCTGGCGCTGGTGGTTGGAAAACTGACCCTACTAAATTAGGCAATGCTATTTTAGAAGAACCCGTCCACTACCTCGACTTAGCCCGTTGGTATTTAGAACCTCACGGTGAACCAACACACCTACAAGCCTGGGCAAACAGTCGCAATGGACGTGAGATGTTTAATGAAAACCTCGATATAAGGCTCGAGTACACAAGTGGTGCTTACGCGTTTGTCACCCGTAGCATTGCCGCGTTTGAACACGCGGTGCGGCTCAGAATCGTTACTGAACGCGGCAGCTTGCTAGCGCATTGGTATGGCAACATGGACGCCGACACTAACCCGACAGTGAGTTTGCGCTACCACGATGGCAGTGAACTTCACGTTCCAGACATTGATAATCAAACCGGGCACGCGTTTGATGTTCCAAAACAAACTGAGGCGTTTCTAGCAGCTATTCGCGGTGAGCGGAAACCTCTTGTTAATGGTACAGATGGGCGAGCGGCTGTAATTTTGTGCAATGCTGTAGTGCAGTCACTCGACGCAAGGAACAGCGTTATTCCACTCGGTTAGCTTGTTTTAATACATGCTGATAGCGCTTCACTTCATTTATATGCAGAGTTTCCTAGGCTTTTTTGATTACATCAAAAGCACAAGTTCAACCACATACAAGACACGCAGAGTTCATGTAAACTAGTGTAACGTCATTTAACCGTTTAACAAACGTCATCTAATCGTTTAACATAGGCAAGTTTTCACTATTTTATTGAGATGTTCTGCTTAACATAATTACCTTAATCTCGTATAACGCACTCTCACTGTCATGCTTTGTCCAGATGTATCATTATGTAATTCACTGTTCCTAAAGGAGGAAACAATGAAGCATCACATCTGCCACGCACGCCATCTGTCCAAGTTGGTTAGGGTTCAGAGGTTCGCCATCATCTTAAGCTGTTTGTGGTTGCTGACCGCTGCGTTTGCTCAGACGGTCGTAATCGCCCAACAGCTCGAGCACGGTTCGCTTAATCCTGCTGACCTCCGCGGCCTATCTGACAACACTGTGTCGCGAACTATGTTCGAAGGGCTTATCGGCCTCGACCGCGACCTTAATTTGGTGCCTGAACTAGCCACAAGCTGGGAAGGGAACGACGACGCCACCGAACTCACATTTAGTTTGCGTGAAGGTGTGAGCTTTCATGACGGCACCCCATTCGATGCTGAGGCCGTGAAAGCTTATTTTGACTGGGCCAGTGATCCTGATAACCCTCTAGGCGGACGCGCGCGCAATATTTTTGTAGATGTTGCCACTGTTGAAGTCATAGATCCCCTGACAGTCAAGTTCACGCTCAGCAAACCTAATGGCGCGATGATCTATAACTTTACACTCGCTAACGGACGTATTTTAAGCCCTGCTGCCATTGAAACCTACGGCGAGGACATCAGTAGAAACCCAGTAGGTACGGGACCGTTCGAATTTCAAGAGTGGATTGACGGACAGCAAATCACCGTCACTGCGTTTGACGGCTATTGGGGCGACCCCGCCCAAGTAGAGGCAATTGAGTTCCGGGTTGTGCCCAACGACGCCACCCGCATTGCCTTACTGCAAAGCGGCGAAGCACACTTTATTGAAATGGTGCCACCGCCCTTGGTTGCTGCCTTAGAGCTCAGCCCAGATATTACTGTAGAAGCCAGTAAAAGCGTCTTTGCGCGTATTTTTCCTATGAATACCCAAGTAGAACCGTTTAACGACGTACGCGTACGCCAAGCAATGAACCACGCCATCAACCGTGAGCAGTTGGTTGCCGTGGCACTGCAAGGTTTTGGCACTGCTATGACCGCGCCTTTTTTAGAGCCCGTGTTTGGCTACAGCCCGCAACCCGAGTATGAATTTGACCTCGAGCGCGCCCGTGAACTCCTCGCTGAAGCAGGTTATCCAGATGGCTTTAGCGCCACCGTGCTCACCTTCAACAGCGACGAATTTCGCACTGTTGGGCAAATTTTGCAACAGATGCTCTCTGAAGTGAACATTACCCTAGAACTTCAACCAACCGAACGCGGCGCACTCGTAGACGCCATCTTCAAGCCATTTGAGGAAAGTGAACTGCAAACCTCACTTGTAGGTGCGTCCACAAGTACCGGAGACGGCGACCTAGCCATTCGCACCTCGTTCATTACTGCTGCGTGGCCACCCGCCCGTAACAACTGGAGTTTTTACAGTAATGAACGGGTAGATGAGATAACTGATGCTGCTAGCGCTACCAGCGACCAAGCGTTGCGTGCCGAACTTTACGCAGAGGCTCAAGAGATTATCTGGAACGACGCTCCTTGGATGTTCTTGTACAGCCCGGACAATTTAGCTGCCCATGCTAACGAGCTTAACGGGGTTTTCTACATGCCCTCACGCTACGTTGACGCCCGCGCTGCCAGCATCAGCGAGTAGTAAGACGCAGACGGCATCACCTCGATGCTACTCGCTACCCTAGTACGCTGATGACGTCATCTGTACCATCACTTTTGACGTCTAAGTTGACATCTTAATTTACAAGATGATGCTCTCAAATTCATCAGTCTAATGTGACGTTTTTGAGGGCATCTTCCTTTCCGATCGTTCATTTCCGAAGGTGAGACACACCTCTACATGACCAGCCATAAGTCTATTTAGATGTTCAATTACACGCTCAAGCGACTTTTAGAGACCATTCCCACGGTGCTTGGCATTACCTTAGTAGTGTTTTTTTTCATCCGCGCACTGCCTGGCGATCCTGCCCGACTTTATGCAGGTCAAGAA
This sequence comes from Deinococcota bacterium, assembly GCA_039034155.1. Lineage (GTDB taxonomy): Bacteria > Deinococcota > Deinococci > Deinococcales > Trueperaceae > JBCCBI01. Next base: position 3,353 of record JBCCBI010000383.1, read on the forward strand.
TCCACACCTGAAGAAGTTGAGGTTATCCGCGAGCGATTTGGCTTAGATGCACCCTTACCTATTCAGTTTGGACGTTTTGTGCAGGCGCTTAGTCAGGGGAGTTTGGGACGTTCTTACCGCAGCAATTTGCCTGTAACGCAAATGATTGGGCGGCACTTTTTACCCACACTTTGGTTATCTTTATTGGCCATTGCCGTGGCATCACTTGTGGGCATTGGCTTGGGTGTACTCGCTGCCTATACTCGAGGCTCGTTTTTTGACTTACTTACAACCATCTTGGCTATTTTAGGCATTAGCACGCCGTCGTTTTTTTTGGGAATTTTGCTCATTTATGCCTTTGCGGTGAATTGGGGCGTGTTGCCCGTCACAGGCAGTGTGAGCTTGCGGGGGTTGACTTTGCCTACCATTGCGTTAGCAACTAGCTCTCTGGGAACCGTTGCCCGTTTTACCCGCTCGAGCCTGCTTGAAGTCATCAGTCAAGACTTTGTACGTACTGCTCGAGCCAAAGGTTTAGCAGCCGCGGCCGTGCTCAACAAACACGCGCTTAAAAATGCCCTCATTCCGGTTGTCACCATTTTGGGCTTGCAATTTGGCTTTTTGCTTAGTGGAGCCATTATCATTGAAACAGTGTTTAACTTTCCCGGTTTAGGGTGGTTGCTCATTCAATCTATCAACGCTAGAGATTATCCGGTTTTACAGGGGCTTATGCTGGTATTTGCGCTCGAGTTTGTCCTTATTAACGTTTTTGTAGATGTTCTTTATAGCCTCATTGACCCAAGGATTAGTTACAGCTAGTATGACTCAACTCACAACCTCCTCAACCCAACCCACGTCACCATCTAAACGTACCTACAAACGCAATGCCTTTCAAAAGCTGTTGCGTCATCGCAGTGGGTCTATTGGCTTTGTGCTAAGTAGCTTTTTTGTTTTACTTGCGCTGTTTGGTGGTTTCCTTGCACCTTATCCACCTGCCCAAGCCAACTATAGTGCTATTAATCAAGGCATGTCTGCAGAATACTGGCTAGGTACAGACAACTTTGGCCGTGACCTGCTTAGCCGCATTTTGGTAGGCGCGCGTTATTCAATTGGTGTGGGTGTTGTAGCCAGTTTATTAGGTGCGATCATCGGCAGTTTATGGGGACTTTGGTCAGGCTATGTTGGTGGATTTTGGGATGTGCTTTCTATGCGTCTGGTGGATGTACTCTTAGCGTTCCCAGGTTTACTTTTAGCCATTGGCTTTATTGCCATTAGTGGGCCAGGAATTGTGCCGTTGGTACTCGCTGCCAGTTTGTTTGGGATGCCCATTTTTGCGCGCTTAGCAAGGGGTGCCACCTTGAGCGTGAAATCTCGCACCTATATTGAAGGCGCAAATGTCTTAGGTGCGTCTCCCCCACGGGTCATGTTTCAACATATTTTACCAAACATGATTGCCCCCGTACTAGTCTACGTAAGTTTGCGCACGGGCGTAACACTTTTGGTAGCATCTGGCTTATCATTTTTAGGGCTAGGTATTCAACCGCCAACGCCGGAGTGGGGCGCCATGCTCAGTGAATCGCAACTTTATTTGCCTATTCATCCACTTATGGCGTTTGTGCCAGGTACTGCTATCACGTTGGCGGTGTTGGGCTTTAACTTACTGGGTGACGGTCTGCGCGATGTGCTTGATCCGACGCTTTCCGGTGAGCTTTAATAGTAGTTGATATAATTTTATTTTCATAAAATCCGTCTTTTATAAAATCCACTGAGGTAATGTTAGTACCTTTCTTGATAGCCCTACTCATTGTTGTGGTAACAACCTTTCGTCATGAAGGCTCTCATGCGTTGGCTGCTTGGTTACAAGGTATTGAAGTCATCGAAGTACGTTTGCTTCCCGGTGTGCGCGAAGATATGGGTTTTTATTTTGGGTATGTCATCCGTGGTGATGGTGGCACATGGCTCATTGATGCAGCGCCATTTATATCAGCAGTTGTATGGTTCCTAATAGCTTATGTGATTCTACAAAACTAGGACTTACGCACACAACCTCATGGGATAGGAAGGTTGTTTAAGTTGCTGGCTCATGTAGTCATCAAGCAGTCCTTGCTTGAGTTGATAGACAGTTGTTTCGAGCTGGTGGGCAAGACGCTTGAGGTGAACCCAGACTA
>JBCCBI010000384.1:0-5451 GCA_039034155.1 Deinococcota bacterium
CACCCGATAGTGAGCAACCCCCGTCGGTCCGCTAGTTCAATCAGCTCTCTTCAGAACTGATCCTGGGCCCATAATTCAAATGTTTCAATGATGATGGTATTATCCGCACTACCCAAGATATTGACGTACAAGCAGCTATTGATACAGCGTTACTTGCCTTTGAAGATGGCTTTTACTATGTTTTTGTAGATGGTGAGAAGCTCGAGCAGCTTGATGCTGTCGTCACGTTGTACAGTCATAGCCGTGTTTTGCTTGTGCGGTTGGTGCCGTTGGTGGGTGGCTAGCGATGTTACACAGGGAAGATGCGCAAGAGCAGCTTAAAGCACTCACCATTCCAGATGGTTTTGAACGAGCTAAAACACGCATCGAAAAACTACCCAAAGACCTGCGTGTAATCGCTGATGAACTCTGCTATTCACTTCAGTATCATCGTTCTTACGGTCAAGGCTACGATCCAGAAAAATACCGAGTTGCGCTAATAGATTTTGATGGGCTATCTCCACCTAAACAAAAGCAAATCTTTGCTGCGTTTTTCCCTAAAATGGCAGATGTACTTACGGACGCTTGGGCGCTAGTTATTCAACTCGGTGTGCGGCAGACGTTTCGTGCGCCGCGCCGTCCAGACGTTAGCTTGTACGACCGAGATTCGTGGCTGCATAGTTGTATGTGGCGTTTAGCGTATTACGATCAAGATATTTGTTGGTTAGCAGCATGGGCACCGCATATTCATATAGGTTCGCTAGGGGTACTCCTAGCGGCTGCACTCAACCGTCAAGATGATACAGCCGCTGAGGTTTACGACATCTTGATTGCCTCGGCCAAAGGTGAACACCCGGTTGGGGGTATGGGTAGGCACGTTGTCCACGCATTGCTCATGGCAGATAATCCGGCGGGATGGGAGTTTATCGGTAAGATGCTGGTGGTTGCCCAGCGTCAAGAAGGATTGCGGCAGGTCATTTTAGAGTCTGTTCGTGCTGCCCAGCCGCAAGCGTTTATTTACATGCTACAGATTGTCATAGATAACAAGCTCGAGCGTTTCGCAGCTACAGTGCGTGCCATTAACAAATGGTTTGGCGTTAACCTCGAGGCGGGGCAAGACAAACACATCAAAGACGTCCTTACCAAGGCGCAGCATTTTTTAACCAACCAAGACACACGCCGCACCTTACTCACAACCGACGGCCTAACTACAGACGCACTTCAAGACGTCTACATAGCACTACAGGTAGAAGCTTTGTTTGATGTTTACGACGCTATGTTACTGGCTAAGCGCTTACTGAGCCAAGCTTGCGCGGATATACGTGTCTTGGCCGCAAGCTTTTTGCGGTCGACGTACCTAAAAGACGCCAGTGAGCTGCTTGCACCTTGTTTAGAATATGACGACTTGCGAACGGTTGTTATTGCTATTGAAGCTATCTCGAGGATTAGCAACAGTCCTGGCAGACTAGCTTTATCTGAGTTATTTGAGCCTATTGAGAAACTTGTAGCGCGCATGCCTCACAAAGTCAATTTTGAACCGCTTGTTCAAGATTGGCTAACGATAAGGATTGGCTTTGGGAATTTTGAAATTATCACCTATCTTTTACGGGCTCTTTATCCGCGTCCTCCGGAGCGGGTATTTCAGTACCTAGACATGATGTCACGGTTTCACAAAATGCACTTAGTAAATATTGTGAAGCATTTTGCGGTGCAAGATAACATTCAACCCAGTGATGATACTCGAGCCGTGTTGCATACGTTCCTGACAGGCACCAGCACAAAATTACGCCACGCAACTTGTGAGGCACTACAAGTTATAGCGCTCAACGACCAAGATATTGTGGCATTACAAAAGTTGCTACGCCGCAAGGATAGTGGATTGCGTAGTGATGTGCTCGGGGTGCTACTAAGTTTGAGTGATGAACGCGTTTTAACGAGCGCTCAGCAGCTACTCGAGGCAGCTAAGCCATTACAGCGGGAAGCAGGTTTAACGCTTCTTCACGAGTTAAAAATAGCTCAGCGCGGTGGGGCGCGCCTCAATCAACTTGCAAGCACTTACCGTCCAGCTACACCCAGCGCGCGCGAGGCGGCACTGCTTGCGCCGTTTTCACAAGGTGACTTTGCCGTACCCAGCCTAGACGATGGGTTTGGGTTATTTGACCCCGCCAAGTTGAGCCGGGCTGCAATCCCCAAAGATATACGCAAGTCAGGGTGGCACTTTGATGACCCCTGGATAGTAGAAACGCTTCAGTCACTCGATGACCTTGTTGCCCAATATGCTGAGACGCCTGTGCAAGTAGAAACAGCAACTCAGGGCAAATACACTGAACTACTTGGCAATGTTGTCTATTTTATTTGGTCTCCACGCAAGTGGTCAGAAGACGGTGGCAATCCTATAAGTGTTCCCAATGATTCTGATGCTATTGCCTTACGTGAGATTTGGGAGGCGTGGTGGCTTACTCGCCTAGAAGCGCGCCAAGACAAACATCATTTGGGCGTACACCATATTGATATGTTTTGTGACTGGAATCGGGAGCGGACACAGTCCTCGAATGACTCCAACATCATCATCCAAGATGTTTGGCGGACTGCCCCGCGTTACTTCAAGATGGTTCAAAACGTCGTCGAATGGTTGGCGCGGTTTCATAGCCAACCTGAAGATAACGACGTACTGCTACACGGGTTTGAAACCTCTTTGGCGATTGCTGCGCAGTATCTCGATGCCCACCCCGAGCTGCTCAATGACCCTGAAGAACTAGCTCGAGGCTTAAGGAGCTATGATACTGCTGACAAATACGCTTATTTGAGAGTACTACTCAACCAAGCTCGCACTTGGCACCGCCATGCGGTTGCTGTGTTCACGCATCTTTCAGATGAACAGATGAAACGACTCTGGTCGCTTATGTGCTGTTACAAAGACCTACCCCAAAGTGGTGAAATTGTGCGAAGCAGGTGGCAAGTGCAAGATCTAATGACACTCGTCAGTAAAGGTTTTGCGAGTGAGCATGATGTCTATAACTTTTTGATCGGCCCCCGTAAGGTCAACGGCTTTTACAGAATCTATGGCTCTGGCGACGAGTTTGCGGCTTTATCGCGGCTTACCAGCTACAAACCAGTTAGGGTATGTCAGGATTTTCCACAGCTAAAGACGATGCTGGCGCGAATTGAAAAACGCCTTTTAGACGTGGAATTGGCTCGAGGTGATAAACCTACCAACGCCACAAGACCCGTGTCCAGACTCTCGAGCATTTGTGGTGTTGATGTTGTTGTAGAGATACTCACTAAACTACAAGGTGAAACACTTTCTCGAAATTATGACGAAAGTAGCGCTCGGCGCGATATTTTTAGTGATTTACTGGCCAAAAGCTATACAGCTAAGAACGACACATCAGACGCCATACAAAAAGCACTTCAGGCAAAGGCATTTAGTGAAAAGCAACTGCTGGATTTTACGTTTTATGCTTCTATTTGGGCACCCTTGGTGGCACAAGTATTAGCTTGGCCGGGCTTTTTAGATGCCTTTTACTGGCTTTTAGCGCACAACAAAAGTATTTACTGGAGTCACGAAACAAAAAACTACCAAAGTATCTACTGGAGTCACGAAACAAAAAACTACCAACCGTGGGAACTGGCGGTTTTGTCGCGCAGTCCACTTATACCCCAAGAGTTTCAGGATGGCGCAGCAGATGTCGTGTGGTTTCACCGAGCTTACCAAGCAATTGGCAAACAACGTTGGCAAAAGCTTGTCGGCAGCGCTAAGTATGCAAGTTTTGGGCAGGGCCACAGCCGCGCCCAACACTTCGCCGACGCCATCCTCGGCAACCTCAACCTAGCTGACGTAGCCAAACGCATCAAAGAAAAACGCCACCAAGACAGCGTCCGCGTGCTTGGGCTTGTACCCCTTGCCAAAGGCAAAAAGCGGGATGACGACGTGCTTGCGCGCTATCAGCTTATTCAGGAGTTTTTACGCGGCAGCAAAAAATTTGGCGCTCAGCGGCGCGCTAGTGAGGCGCTAGCTGCTGAGATTGGCTTACAAAACCTAGCCCGGGCAGCCGGTCATGCCGATGCCCAGCGGTTTATTTGGGCGATGGAAACTGCCGAAGTTGCTGATTTAGCTACTGGCCCTGTAGTTGTGACCGAAGCGGAAACCAGTGTGAGCCTAAGTGTGGATGACGCTGGCGTAGCGCATTTAACTGTCCTGAAAAAGGGCAAGACACTTAAAAATATTCCTGCCAAACTTAAAAAACAGCCTGAGATTGTCACCCTAAGAGAACGCAAAACAGCGCTAGATAAGCAGCGTGTGCGTATGCGTGCGTCGCTGGAAAACGCCATGATTCGCGGTGATAGCTTTACGGTGGGCGAGTTAACACGTCTAAACCAGCATCCTGTACTGGCACCTATGTTGGCTAGTCTGCTACTTGTAACTGAGGCGGGTACCCTCGGCTATTGGCAAGATGGTACTCAGCTCGCTCGTTTTGACGGAAATCAAGTGCAACTAGGTGAAACCAGTTTACGTATTGCGCACCCACAAGATTTGTTAGCTGCGGGTGAGTGGTCAGCTTGGCAGCGTGACTGTTTGGAACAGCAGCGCGTGCAACCGTTTAAGCAACTTTTCCGCGAGCTTTATATCCTCACTCAAGCTGAAAAAGATCAAGGCGTGTACTCACACCGCTATGAAGGTCATCAGGTGAATCCGCGTCAGGCAGTGGCTCTGCTTGATAAACGCGGTTGGGTCAACACCTATGATGACGGCATCCGCCGTACGTTTCATGAGCACGGTATCAACGCTTGGTTGTACTTTCAAGAGGGGTGGTACACGCCTGCTGAGGTGGACGGGCTAACCTTGGAAAGCGTCCACTTTAGCCTAAAAGAGAGCTACCAACCTCTTTCGCTCGAGGATGTACCGCCGCGTATCTTCAGTGAAGTGATGCGTGACCTCGACCTAGTTGTAAGTGTGGCTCACCGGGGTGGGATTGATCCCGAAGCGAGTGCGTCCACCATTGAGATGCGAACGCAGCTACTTACCGAGACGCTAGATTTGTTGAGTTTAAGTAATGTGCGCCTCGAGCACCACCATGCGCTTATCAAAGGACAGTTAGGGGACTACACCGTTCATTTGGGCAGTGCTAATGTTCACCGTCAACCAGGTGGTGCGATCTGTATTATTCCGGTGCACTCGCAGCAGCGGGGTAGGCTCTTTTTACCGTTTGCAGATGATGACCCCAAAACAGCCGAGGTTGTCTCTAAAGTGTTGTTACTTGCCAACGATCAAGACATCAAAGACCCAACGATTCTCAGGCAGCTTCGTTAAGGTGTAAGTCTAAAAAGTGTCAATTTAAGCAACCTCACTCAACCTTACGAACAGTTGCAAGACGGATGGTACTCTCCAAAGGACTTGCGACAAACCCATCAATACCCACCCGCACGGCGTTAAGCGTACTGCTGTGAGCAAGAGCAAGTTGCGGCAACGCG
>JBCCBI010000385.1:0-5434 GCA_039034155.1 Deinococcota bacterium
CGTAGCACAAGCCTTCCCGACAGACAAAGCCGTAAATGATGCCTTACGCTTGCTCATCAAACTGGCTAATCAACAAGTCACACCTTCTCCATAGCAATTAACCCATACATTTAACTATGATTAGCTGCCATAAGAAACTCGAGTGACTTCCTTCACCACAACTATCATCTGGTTTTACCTCGGTGCGTTTGTGCTACTTGGAGGGCTTCTTTCCAACCTACTGACCCTTGGTCCTAGGAGTTTGTTTTACACCACAAATCTGCCCAATTTTTGGGGATTTGCCTGTTTGCTTGTGGCAACTTTGTTACAAACGCATCAAGCTGCCAAAGCTTGGTGGTTCGGCGCTATCTTAAGTGGCTACTTCGCTGTCATCGCCATCTTTGCTCTACCGCAACCACTCATACGACTTTTGAGTGGCAGCTTATCGTTGAGCACACTGCAACCTTTTGCAAGGCTTATATTTGGCAGTATTGCCCTTGTCTTGCTTTACAAACAATCTGTCATGGCAGCTTGCAACATTCAGCTCAAATCAACAGCACACAAAAACTTAATATGTATTACAGTAACAGGCTTTAGCATTGGGCTTTTTGGTGCTAGAACCATCTTTTATTGGTTTTCGTTTTGGCTCACAACAGCGTCGGCTAGGGTTAGCTTTATTGAATACATCCTCAACCTTTTTACGTTCTTCAACGTGCCATTTTTTGTCTCGTTATTTTTCTTTGTCTCAGGCAAGTATCTTTTGCGTGGCAAACAGTGGGCGTATTATTTCACGCTTACCGTCTGGAATATCATTGCCGCGTGGTCGCTTGTCAGTGCTGTTAAGATGATCGTCAACATATCGCGTTACGGGCTAGCCTCCACCTTTTTAAGTCCAGACAGCGTAGCTGGGATTATCTCTGGCGGCCTTTTTGTGATGTGGCTTGTACGGCAAGAAACACGGCAATTTTTCAACTTGCCAACCTCTACCAAAAACGCCATCATCAAGCTTTCTGCCGCTCTTTTCCTAGTAGCAGCAGTCACCACATCATTTTTAGTCTTTTCCTAGTACTAGCACCCTGACTTAACCACCAGCACGCGCTGGCAAAGATACCAAGACGCACGTACCACCTCGTTGACCATCCACAAACTCAACACTACCGCCCAATTCTTCAGCGCGTTCACGAATGGACTGCAAGCCAAGACCATCTGCTGTGGGTGCTGCTAACCCAACACCGTCATCACAAATATGTATGTGCAGGTTCATGGACTGGGACTTCATGCGTATTTCAGCTTGACTTGCTTTAGCGTGTTTCACAATGTTGTGCACAGCTTCCATAATGATACGGTAACTGGCAACTTCGGTAGCTGCCGGTAGATTTTCAAGGTTGCCGGTAACATTAAACCCAATGCTGAGGTCGTCATGTTCAAATGAACTGAGTTCCGTCCTCAGTGCTTCCTGCAAGCCAAGCTGGTCAATGGCAGTTGGGTAAAGGTCATGCACCAGTGAGCGCACTTCTGCAAGGGTTGCGGTCATCTTTTCCTCTATAGTTTTAAGTACGGTGACGCTTTCGTCTGGCTTTGAGTAAATGAGGTCTTGGACGGTTTCTAGTTGCAAGGCGGTGCTTGCCAAAGTAGGTCCTAGACCGTCATGTAAGTCGCGCCGGATGCGCCTGCGTTCTTCTTCTCTGCCAATGACAAGTTGTTCCCGCGATGCTTGTAACGCTTGGCTCAATTTGTAATTATGAGCAATCACACTGACCTGCTGCGCTATGGTTGTGAGCAGCATTTTTTCATTGGCGGTAAACGTTTCGCCTTCCGCGCGTCTTGCCAACCTTAGCGTTCCCAAGTGTTCTAGTTCGTGGGTAAGCGGTAGCGAAATAATGTCTGCACGATCTATAATGCCAAAACTAGTTATGGGATTTTGTCTAGCTGCATCAAGATCAATACCAACAAACGGTAGTTTAAGCACGTTTGCGGTGCTTTCAGTAATTTCTTGTAAGGTTGCTAGGGCGTCTTGCTGACTCGTAATATGCTCACTGAGTCCTGTCAAAACTTTATACGGATCATCCCGTTGACCATACAACCGTTGGTTAATTTGCTGTTGGAGCCATTGTTTGAGTGGATGAAACAGCACCGCGATAACAGACGCCGCAATTAACGACACAAAAAAGCTGAGCCGCTGCTCAAAGATTACATTGAGTACCGCAACAATACTTCCATAGATCAAAAGGGTGATGAGTGTAAGTGAGCTATAGGTAATACTGCGGCGGACAAGAGGGTCTGTTCGCCAGAAGTTGTTTTCAGAAAGCGCGTGGAGCAGGGTAAAGGGGAAAATAGAATAACCAAGACACCGCAGTATATTACGACCATAAACCTCAAACCATATTGGACGCCTGATACCATCAGCATCTAAAGGAAAGAAGAGTTCTTTTATTCCTTTCGACCTCCAACCGTAATCAAAGAAAGCACCAATCAAAACTGCAAAGATTCCAATGACAATCCACTTACTTTGGTAACGTTCTGAGGGACTGGCAATGAAAAAATATCTATGGATTTGCAGACAAATAGGAAACATATAAAAAAGCATCAAAGCAATGTAATTACTAGGACTACTATGGAAATTTTCAATGTATACGAAATTGTAAGGTAAGTTTGGAAAAATCCAAAAACTGATAACAAGTACTGTCCAAAACCCTGCATAGTACTTCGACCACTTAGGTATAAATCTACCGTTTGGAAAGAGTAAGGTGAAATACACAACAACAATGCTTGAAAGTACACGCAAAAGAAAAAAAGGGGGCTTTAGAAAATCAGGGCTTGTGTCGTGTACCACATAGGCATCTGCAAATCCCGACTCTGCAAACCCGAAACAGAGTAAAACATATGCTGCTAGTAGAGGCATACCTTTTCCGGAATAACTTATAACGAACCAAATAGCAGATACAAAATAGCAAATAGCGATAATGCTTTCTCGTATCATAAATATATTCACACGATATACATTGTCTAAGTGAGGTTCGTTAGAGGCATACATATTGTATAAAGACTCAATACCTAGGACACTTGTAACAATCACAAATATAAACGACACAACCCAAAACCACAGCAAAACCTTGAGCAACAAACCCTCATCTTGCCAAGTTTGTACTTTTTTGGTGAACCAATTAGATGCTGATACCATCTTTAGGCAGAATTTTCTTTGAGTCTTAAAATAGCCTCGGTGCGGTTGCTAACTTGCAACTTCGCCAAAATGCTGGTGATGTGATTTCTGACAGTCTTTTCTGCAATACCGCATTCAGCCGCGATGCTTTTGTTAGTCATATCCTCAGCTACTAAGTTGAGAATATGGTTTTCCCGGCGCGTAAGGTCAGGAAAAACGTGGGTAGTCTGATGATGCTTAATTCGGCAAAAGAAACTGCGCATCTGCTCAGCTATTTTGCTGCCGTAGACAGCATTGCCCATTGCCACCAAGCGGATGGTTCGGGTGAGTTCTTCTTGGTTGATACCCTTGAGGACGTAGCCCTTAGCGCCCGCTTGCAGGGCATTAAACACATTTTTATCATCATCAAACATCGTCAAAATCAACACGTTGATGTGGGGATTGTTCTGGGTAATCTGCCGAGTCGCCTCTATACCATCTGAGGGCGGCATTTTGACGTCCATAAGGATGATGTCGGGTTGTTCTTTGTCGGCAAAGTTAACAACATCCAGCGCTGTGTCTACCTCGCCAGCTAGTTCAAAATCTGGCGTGTTGTTGATTAGCAAGCGAATGCCATCACGAAAAAAGCTGTGGTCGTCTGCAACAAGTATACGTACGGTTTCCCACATAGGTTCTATCCCTTTTAGACAGTCGCTTGTAGTTTAGCAATAAAACACACATTTAACCAAGTCCTAGAAATGTCCTAGGTTGTCCTATTTTGCCCTAGGTTCATATCCCATGAATTTAAGTTGATGCGCTTTATAAACTCTGTTTTGAGCCAAACGTAAGAGGTTAAACGCACAAAGGTTGAAGAAGCTTGATCTTTGAACCTTGTGAGGTCACATTTGCCTCGAGCCAACATCTATCACTTCGGCAAAGTGTCAGGAGGGTAGCTTATGAATTTTCGTGTGTAGGACAGCCGTAAGCACGGCAACAACATCACCTCAAGGTTTTTGGAAGGGGAATCATTGATGAAATTTTTTGGTTACTAAATTAACGATACTAACTTTCTGTACAGTTTCATTCTCGCTAGCACAAATGAATATGATGGCATCAGATGCAGCCAGTTGGGACACTTGGGTGGTAATGATGGTAAAAAAGCTAATGCAATTTACTTCTAAAATCAGCATGCTCAAGAAGTACAAATAGTTTATATAGAAATACAAAGGCCTGATGCCTAAACTTTGAAGGTCTAGTGAATCCAAACGATGGAGGAATAGTTCAATGTTGAGTTAAAAAGAACGTCACTGATTTAATCACAGTGTGATGTTTGTTGAGTCAAAAGAAAGGATGTAGAAAATTGAATTTATCTGACTTCAATGTAAATCTCATGTCACAAGCTAGGAAAACGTCACTTCAAGGCAAGCTGATCGATAGTCCCTTTGACGATTATATTATCCTTCTTCCTTGTCTTTGTGTCCAAGATTCACCTGAAAACCCTTGTCCTTGTCTCGATCAGACAAAAATCCTCATCCCCAAGGCATACTTGCAAAGTGAACCCATTATCACAAAGCGATCAGCGCAAAGTGGAGAAAGTTTATACCAAGTTGAGTTGCAACCTAATGCCGAAGTGCTGCTTGAAGAAACCCGGGTTGTCAGTGCGAAAAGTGTGACAGACCAAGTAATGAGAGGTTCAGGTTTCACGCTACCCGACTCTGACATTATTGATATTGTCAAGAAAATTCTTGATTCATTGAAGACACCGCCCACCTTCCCTGTACCCGAGACTCCCGTACCCACGATAAATACTACGAGAAGCACATCTGATCCACATTAGAAGTTCTTACGCCACAAGATCACACCATGATTGTTGAACATGTGATGAACCATGTGTTTGCAATTATTCACTGCCTAGATAAAAATGAACAGACATCCAGCAAGTCATCAACAGCAATCTTAGAAGCAGCCTTACAAGTGCAAGCCATAAGGCCCGAGGCCAAGCTGAAGATGCGGCTAACAGTGCGGCTAAACATAGCATATGAATACACTGAATGTTGGCACAGCCAGAAAGGTCATCAGGGACTCACAGAAGCCATTGAGATTGCCTCACGCATACTTGAACACGGGCAACCGACAATCTACTCAGCGGATCATCCCTTTCATCAAATGGTTTCAGAACAAAACCCAGTCATTCTTGCTAAAGAGAAGAAGAAAGACTCGGTAGAAGTAATAAAGGATATTGACTACTTTGGAGGTATTAGTGGTGGAGCAGCCGGATCATTTATCCCCGCTATAGGAACGGGTTTTGCTTGCACA
>JBCCBI010000386.1:0-5430 GCA_039034155.1 Deinococcota bacterium
ATAACCCCGATCAGGACGAGTAAAACCTTGAGAGACTTAAACATACGAAACTTCCTCCTTTTCAACTTGGACGGTATCTTCGCCAAATGTGTAGCCGTGGAATAAATATTTATCGGGCGGGCCAATGGCGACCCACAAGGTGCGCTGACTTGGTTGGGCAATCATGGCAGCAATGGTGCTTGTAGTTCCGGGACCTTCACCGGGGTGACGGCAGAGGGCGTCTGGCACGGTGTCACGGTTGCGCATAATCGCCATGAGCTTGTCTAAGGTGAGATTGCCACGTTCTGCCTCGAGTAACTTGCGCATGGTGGCAACCCGCACACAAGAATTGTCAAACTCATTGGCTTTAGATTGTTCAAAATGTTTGAGTTTGGAAGCTAAAAAGTGGTTGGAATGGGCAATCATGTTGTCTTGTGGTGGCACTTGCCCAGTGGTGACGGGAATAGTTTCAACATCTAAGGCATGACCTTGTGGGTCAATCATAATGATGTTTCGAGACGAGGCCCTTGGCAAGCTGTCAAGTAAGGCTGCGGCCTCAGTTACAGTTGTGCACGTAAGTACCATACGGCTCAGCAAGTAGCGTGGAAAGCCTACCGTCCAACCATCACAGGTGAGATAGTTAGCGCCAACAGCGAAGCCATGCTCGTTCATGCCAATGTAAGAAACTTGCCCAGCTGGCGTGACCATGATGACGTTGGGGTGATCGGGCGCGTCAATCTCCATAACCACGCCAATGTCAGCGTAAAATGGCGGCAAGTCGGCGTTTTGTCCTAAAAAGCTCTCACCGTGTTTGCTGGCAGCGGGCTCAATAGCATAGGTCGTGCACTCATCCCCTGGCTCGTCTTTGAGTTCTTCAGGTGTTTTGAGGACTTCGGCACGCAGTTGGAGCACGTAAGCTTGGGCGAGGTTGAGCCCGGCACCCTCGGCGAGTCCCACAACTTCCTCATCTAAGAAAGCTGCGTGTTTTTGGACAAAGGGGCGGTAGCGTAATGCTCTGCTGAGTGCCTCATCTGCGCTGACACCGCGCTTTTGCAGGTTGTCGAGGGCAAGCCCTAGATGCTCAGCAATGCGGTCTTTGAAGTGCTCACCGTATTGCCTACCAATGTCTAGGTGGCTACCACTGAGTTTGACGCGTGGAAACGCCTGACTGGAACGGGCCATAGCTCATCCTTTCAGTGAAGATTCTTGGCGTGGGCGAAGGTATTAGATATCACTCGTTAATGTCACTGTGTGTAGTCGTTACACGCAGATGCTGACCAAGCACTATCTAAACCAAATGTGAGATTGAATGTGATTAAAAACTCAAACGAGCGGATAAACTCTCATCACTATATCCTACAAAACCCCGTGGTTGTCAATGTATACATAAAAAACCAAGTTAAAAAGCGTGCTAAACTCATATTTCCATGTAAGTGTGGTTGTTATTAACATGATGAACCTGTGTTGAATAAAAAACTTAAGCTGATGATGACTTGGGAGTAAGCTTGCATCATCACTCTAAATGTGTGAGATGCTTGATAAGCTCTCATGGCAGCTCGAGTGACACGCTAGACAACAATATGAATCACAACGTTAAGAGACACGGGGTCGAGGTAGACAGTGAATGCAGTAGATACGCTCAAAGCACTCAAAGCCAATCATAGTTCGCGCGGTTCAGTGGTAGAAATTGCTTACTGGACGTTGCGCGAGGCCATTCGCGAAGGGCGTATGCAAGCTGGCGAACGGCTCATGGAAGTGCCTATTGCCGAGGCTTTGGACATGAGCCGCACACCTGTGCGCGAAGCACTGCGGCGTTTGGAAGCAGAGCAACTTATTGAAAACGTGCCCCGACGTGGGTTAATTGTGCCTGAGGTGACGCTCGAGGACCTCATGGAGATTTTTAGCATCCGCGAGTACCTCGAGGGGTTAGCTGCCCGCCTCGCAACTGACCACATGAGCCGGGTAGAAATTGGCGCGCTCGAGCAAACCGTCCTTCAAACCGAGGCTGCCATGCAAGCAGGCGATCTAGAACTACTTGCCAAAACCAGCAAAGCGTTCCACCGTCAAGTTTTGCAAGGTGCCCGTAACTCGAGGCTGCCCAAACTTGTCTCGCTACTTTATGACGCCCATCGCTCCACAGGATTGCATCAACTACAAGATGAGCGCCGCGAACGTGCGGTCGCAGAACACCGCCGCATTTTTGAAGCCATTCGCGCCGGTGATGGTGCCCAAGCGGAAGAGATTATGCGTGTGCATATTCACGAGGCGTTTCAGCATCAGGTCAGAATGCTGCATACAAGTTGAGTGGTATTAGGTTTAGATACACCACTAAAGTGTATTGCGTTGATGTTTTGAACGTGTCAGTAATCATAAAAGATATCTTAAAAAATTAAATTAGCAGGATGCGTCTTCAAATGAAAATGTCAACATCAGTTCTTTTTACAAAATTAAAATCAAGAATGTTAACGATAAAAAACTCGAGCCACTAAGGGGTTGCCTGTGAGAGACAAACTATTTGTGAACGGAGACATCATCACCATGCAAACAGAAGGGCAAACCTGTGAGGCTCTGGCGGTACGTGCAGGTGTCATTTTGGCAATTGGAAGTGAAGCTGAGGTGCGTGCGCAACTTGCCCCTAATCCAGAGGTCATTGATTTACAAGGTGCATGCTTGTTACCCGGTTTTCACGATAGCCACGTGCATTTAACTCGGCATGGGTTTGAGTTGGATCAATTGCGGCTGGATGACGCGCCAACCTTAGAACACGCCCAGCAGATGGTCAAAGAGCGCCTCGAGCAAACCCCAGCAGGCTCGTGGATTTTAGGGTCTGGCTACGCAACCCGCCGTTGGGGCCTCAGCACGCTTACGCGGCAACAGTTGGGTGTGGTTGCACCGAATCACCCCGTAGCGCTCGAGTCCCAAGACCATCACAGTGCCTGGCTCAACACCGCCGCTCTGCGCGAGCTTGGTATTGATGCATCTACCCCAGACCCAGAATACGGCACCATTGTTCGGGAAGATGACGGATACCCAAGTGGGATGTTGCTCGAGCGCGCCATGTACCTTGTCCGTGCAACCCTGGACACGCCAAGCGACGCCACTATTCGTGACACCCTGGTGAACGCTGCCAATGACTTTGCTCGGTACGGCATCACTAGCGTGCACCACATGGCCGCCGAACCCAACACCTACTGGCGGCAGCACGGGCTCATGGCGGCACAGCCGGACTTTGCCGTGCGCGTGTGGTCGTGTATTCCCCAAGAAGATGCTGACGGCGCACTCACCGTGGGCGTGGCAACGGGGCAAGGGGGAGACCGCTTTCAAGTTGGCGGGGCCAAGTTTTTTGCTGATGGCGCATTGGGCACGCAAACCGCGCTGATGCTTGCTCCTTACGTGGATAGTGAAGATGTCGGCACGGTCATTCACAGTAAAGACTTTATGCGCGAGCGTTTCCCTCTGATAATTGAAGCCGGACTCACTCCGGTCATTCACGCCATTGGAGACGCTGCCAACCGCATGACCTTGGATGTGCTCGAGGCAACTGCCCCACTCTGGCGTGCCAAAAACCTGCGCCCGCGCATTGAACACGCCCAGCACCTAAACCCAGACGACCTTGTTCGCTTTGCCAGCCTTGGTGTAATTCCGTCTGTACAACCCATTCACATGGTCTTTGACGCACCCACTATGCCCAGCATTTTAGGTGAACGCAGTGGGGATGCGTACCGCTTTAAGTCTTTGTTAGAAAGTGGTGCACGCGTGGTGATGGGGTCAGACACGCCAATTGCCAGTCCAGATGTGTTTGTGGGCATGCGGGCGGCTGTAACCCGAAACGACAATCAAGGCAATGCGTTTTATCCAGATGAGGCTTTGAGTGTCTATGAGGTTCTGTCTGGCTACACCAAAGATGCCGCCTATGCCATTCACCGCGAGGACAGCTCAGGGCAGCTCAAGCCGGGGTTTGATGCTGACTTGGTGATGTTGTCGCACAGTCCGTTTGTGAGTGTGGATGACTTGCAAATCAAAGGAACGATGCTGGCAGGTAGATGGACGTGGCAAGCTTGAGAATAGATGTTATCAATCTTAAAAGGATAAACTGCGTTATGAAAACAATGATTATATTAACCTCTTTGTTTATAAGTACTGCTTTAACTCAACAGCCAGAAACGCTCGAGGTGGGTGATACTTATGTTTTCAGCGGACAACCTCCTGTATGTGATGTGCCTGAAGAAGAGGAGTACGAATTTGTAATCACAGAGTTTTTTGGCGAGCGGGTTGACCTTTACTTGGACACTGCTGACACTAAGATCACAATGCGTGTAGACCAGCTCTTGATGGGGGTGTGCTCATCTGAGGTCAAAGCTCGAGAATGTCTCCGGGAATATACAACTGCTCAAGAAGTTTATCTCATCAACAACAACATCTTCACCGGCGATATTGCTACCCTCACAGATGATTTGCGTGAGAAGGAAAAAGATTTCTTCTGTACAGGAGTCGAAGTTGAGATACTCACACCCGCAAACAGCGATTCGTACCACATGACGGCAACCTACAAAGGCTACACTTATGAGGTTACGCCAGAACTTGGTATCAAAAAGGTTGAATAAACGCGTCAATTCTCAAGCGCAAACCGCATCACCTCACTCATATGCGGCAACATCCGCTTACGTAGATTTTTCATAATCTGCTGCACATGCCCGTAGTCGTGAAAGGGCCACTCGTATAAAAAGTCAGACGCTAAAAATAAACCGTAGTGCTTGTAACTGGCGCTGCGACTTAACAGATTGGGGTCTAAGTTTTGTACATAACTCACGTACTTGGCGCGGCTTTCGGTGAATTCGTCTAGTACATCCGCTAAGCGTTTTTGGCAGTCATGGCGGGCAGCAGCGGCGGCATTGACGTCCAGTGGCTCGAGCCTCACCTCCTGCCCCTCTGGGTAGTCCGCCGTCATCACCTCAATGCGTGCCTTAAACGCCCATTCATCCGCCCAAATTAAGTGCCCAATCACCTCGTTAATGCACCATGCGTCGGGACTGGGTTTCCAGGTGGCGGTGTCATCATCTACTGTGGCTAGGAGCTGGCGGAGGCTGTCGGGCGTGTTGGCGAGTAAGGTGGCAACGTCTGTGGGGGTCATCTGACTAGCTTAACAAATCGCTGACCCGTAAATCATCACGCTTGGGGGCTGTCAATGTGGCGGCTAGTCGAGCATTATTTGACTGCTGCTCCGCACAATCAGCTCGGCATCCAAAAGATGCTGTACAGGTGTTCTATCACCTTGAATCTGTATCATGAGCTGTTCAACGAGGAGCGCTGCGGCACGTTCAATGGGCTGCTTGACGGAGGTTAGCTCGAGCACATCTGCCAGTAAGTCGTCATCAAAGCCAGTTAGGGCCACGCGCGTGCCCTTTTCGTTGCAGTAGTGCAGCACGCCGTACGCAAGTAAATCACTGAGCG
>JBCCBI010000387.1:0-5396 GCA_039034155.1 Deinococcota bacterium
CGCCGACAGATCGACGGCGGTCTTGTTGTTCTCCCCGTCCTTCCTGTCCCGGTCAGGGCACGACTTATCCTTACATATGTCGATCAGCTTGAAGAACTCACATCTGGTCTACCTATGATTGAGTTACCTACACTCGTCAATAGGTCGTTATATGCCATTGCCAGTCAGTATCCTCAAGAAGCCTTACGTCTCTACCAAAGAACGCTACAACCTCTAGATATTCTGTTACCTTGACTAGCAGGTCTCTGGTTTACTGTATCTTTAGCCATGTTAACCAAGGTTATTTTCTCTCACAGCTCGAGGTGGCAGTATTTACCCCTATTTGGCCTTGCAGCCACACTCCTAGACTGGACAGAAAATTTAGGGGTATTTTTCATACTGCGTACTCGCAATACACCTATACCTTGGCTAGATGTTTTCACTCGGGGACTCACGCTAGTCAAAACAGGTGTCGGTATTATTTGTTTAGGACTCATGATTGGCCTGTCAGTTACGTACTTGTACCGCTACGTCAAATTACGCCGCTAGCACTAATACATTGGGGTAACTCACGATATTACGATACAATTCAGGTGACTTCATAGATACTTTAATATACAAAAGAAAACTTTCAAAAGCTTAATGAGCACCTTCACGCTTAAACACAACCCGCACCGTCTGCAACAGCAAAATAATATCCCACCAAATCGACCAGTTGCGCACGTAATGCGCCTCCATCTCGAGGCGCTCGGCAAAACTCACATTGTTACGCCCAGATACCTGCCAATAGCCGGTCATACCAGGTTTAGCTAGCAAAATAGTCTTGGCATGGTTACCCATATCGTCCAGTTCACGGGCTAGGTAAGGACGTGGGCCAATGAGGCTCATCTCACCCATAATGACGTTATAAAGCTGCGATAGTTCATCTAAGCTTACTTTGCGTAAAATTCGTCCGGTCCTCGTGATGCGGGGATCGTTCTCGAGCTTGTGATAGCGCTCATATTCTGCCTGTAAATCTGGATTACTAGCAAGAAGTTCCTGCAAACGCG
The DNA here is from genome assembly GCA_039034155.1 of Deinococcota bacterium. GTDB lineage: Bacteria > Deinococcota > Deinococci > Deinococcales > Trueperaceae > JBCCBI01. The sequence continues at coordinate 1,029 of JBCCBI010000387.1, forward strand.
CTTCAGCATCTACATACATGGTGCGAAACTTGAGACACCTAAATGGCCGGCCACCTTCGCCAATGCGCGCACTCCAGTGAAAGGCATCGCCAGAACTATCTAAACGTACCCATAAATACAAAAACAGGAGTAACGGTGAGATAAGTAATCCGCCTAAACTAGCACCTAGTAAATCAATGGAACGCTTAAAGATACGGCTCGTTTGTGCATAGAGTCCATTGCGCACCTCGAGTGCCAAAAGCCCGTCTAAGTTGCCTGTATAAACATCTTCAGCAGGTAGGCCGGGAAGTTCTGGCACAACTTGTAGCCAAGTAAATACCCGACCTTTGCGACTTACTAAAGATGCCATAAGTCCAGCAGGAGCTGTAGGAATAGCTACAATGGCGTGGCGCACAGCGCGTTTGCTGGCATAAACATCTGCGTAAGCAAGGCTACCCACCACAGGTAAGCTGCCTATCACTGTGCCAATTTTGTTGGGATCATCATCAAAAAACGCTACTGGTAAGAGGCCGTCCAAAGGTGATGCTAAGAGCGCTTTGGCAACGCGCTGTCCTGCTTGTCCAGCACCCAAAATGACAACACTACGCCCCCACAACCCCAGCATATGAAGTAGCCGCTTGCTTAACGCACGTCCAAGTGGATGTAAAAACAGCCCCACTAGCCACATGATGATGAGTACAGGGATACTTGGCGGGGTTTCTGTTTCAAAAAAGAGTAAAAGTGCTGCTAAGGCTAACCACGCGTAGCTCGAGCCAGACACCTGCTTGCGTAACTCTTGAGCTGCTGTAAGCCCGTAGCCAGGGTAAAGCCCCCTACGCCAAAACAACAGCGGATACACTAAGAAGCTGTAACGCAAGGCACTTGGAAATAACTCATCTGCTAGGGTCAGAAGTGCGCTTGCGTCACCTTGAACCAGCGCATAAGCAAGACCTAAACTGAGGTAGGCAACGCCCATATCTACTAGCGAAAGGTACAAGCTAACGCCCAGTTGACCTCGTCCTTGCTGTGCTGCTGGATAGTGCGACGCCCGCCACCCCGCTACGGCTACAAGTGGATACAGTACTGCACCATAAAACAAGCTGTAGTCGAACAAATTTGCTACTAGAAGGGCTACAATCACAATTAACAAGCCTACATCGCGTTGTTGCACTAGTGGATATATAAGCGCTGTGAGTAGTAAAAGCAAACCAGCTGTACCCACCAAACCGCGTTCAAACAAAAATTGCAAAAATAGATTGTGCACATGTGAAGGAGGCTGCTGGATTTTACTGTTGCTGTAGCCTTGCTCGAGGTAGTAATCACTAAACGCTTGCGCGCGTCCTAGTAACGGCCGTTCTGTGAATCCTTGCCAAGCTGCTTGCCAGTACGGCAAGCGGGCTACTTGTAGACCTAGCCCTTGACTAGCTGAGCCAGCTACATAGTCACTAAGGGCTGCCGTTGACAGAGTCGTTTGGGGTACAAGCTGGAACCCTGCGAAGGTTGTTGTTTGTCCTAGTTGGTCGCGCCGGTCGGGTGCCATGCCTACCCACCACGTGAGATCAGGATTCTCTCCACTGTAGACAAAACTAACCCAGACCCGCTGCCAATTAGGTACATCTGCAGTAGGTTTGTCCATTATGGGCTCACTGCCATAAGCTAAAATCCGACCAGGGCCATTTAGACTAGCTTGCCAGCGGCCGCCAATAAGCTCACCGATGACAATAAACGTACTACTATCCCCAGCCTGCCCCCAGCCCTGCAAACTGGCTCGAGCCTGATCATCACTGTGGACAAAGGCACTGAGCGTGTAAGGCTGCCCAGCTTCCAGGTTCACAACTTGTTGCAAGCGCTGCCAGCCTTCTGGCGATAGCTTACGAATGTCATAGCTAGTTAACGTTTGCCCAACCAGCTCAACACGCCCTTCAGTTACCTCAACACCTAGCGGGTCCCACCAATCACCATCGGCAATTTCTGAACCTTGGATGAGGTTGGCACGAGTTTCTACACTAGGTGCCAAGTTAAGCAAAAAGCCAACCCGACCCCAGCCTAAGTAAGGGCTTAATCCCAACGCCACACCAAACATGAGTACAAGCAGCCCAAGCTCGAGCCAAAAACTGCGCTTTGAGCGTCCTGAGTTAAGGGCAAACAATGCTAGTGCCACAATCACCCATGCAATAGCTGCCTCACGACTTCCTGACACCAAAATACCCAAGGCGGCAAAGCCCATACTTGCTAAGCGTAAAGGCGCTTGTGGCATCAGCACTGCCATGAGCGCACCAAGTACCAACACAGCATGGCCATATAAACTTGGCGGCGACCGCCATACAATGGCTTGGGCAATTGTTTTTGCAGCAGTTAGGTTAAGTGCCTCAATTTGCCACCAGCCCAAACTCACCACCAAGCCCAGACCAGCTAACAAGCCCCAGCTCAGTGACCGCTCTTGTAAAGCAGGCAAAGCCTCTCTATGGCTATACAGTTGTCCAAACGCACGGTAGATAAGCCACGCCACAAGCACTTGTACACTAGCTAGTAATCCGGCTTGCCAGGCCTGCTGAACAAGCAGGGGTAGACCGCATAAAAGGGCTGCCGACCACCACCACAAATCGCGTACCCGGAGTCGCCAACGGGTGCTTAAAAAGAAAAGCAACCCAAAAAATGGCCCGTAGCCGGGTAAGAATGCAAAGCCAAACCCCAACAAAAAGCCAACACCGTGCTGGACACGTTTATGGGTTAAGGTCATAGTGGATAAATCAGTCGTCATGAGTTCATACGCAATCAATACATGATGCAGTCAATATGTAATTCTAGGCTACACTATCAAGCTTGTAGAATGACACCTTGTATACGTAGCTTACGTTAATCAACGTGACTTACATCTAAGATTTCTACTACTGGCACGTTGTCATTATCAGCTGTGGCGTCATGGTGCTATTAAGGTTATCGTGTTATCGCTGTTCCACTACCAGTGTCCATGTGCTGCTAGTGTCCATGTGCTGCTAGTGTCCATGTGCTGCTAGTGTCCATGTGCTGCTAGTGTCCACGTGCTGTCAGCATCGACATGATGTCAGCTCCTTGGCGGTGACACATGATACAGCTAGGTCATCAGTTAAAGGATAGTTGTGGCACAGGCTTGCTGTTTTAGCCTCACGCTCATGGCCACCTACAGGATATAATTAAGTTGTGGTTCAAGCAGTTGACGTTCGAGCTTATCTTCAAACGCACAAAACGCTACTCAATTTAAGGGCAGTCGGTTTAACAATCATTGCCAGATACGCGTGTGTTTCTTTAGACAGGCTTCACCTTATTACAAATAGTATAACTTTATGCTGTTACAGCTTGTTAGCAGCCAACTCACCCCAGACGAGGAGGCTGAGCCGTGACGCCTGAACTCCCTACCCCAAAAGCTATTTCTGACCAAGAAAAACAGCGTATTCGCACGCTTATTCACTGCCTAGGTAAAAGTTGCGATATTGACATTAAATTTTCTGATGGGCAACGTGAAGGCGATATTTATTTGCTGCACTTACACGGCAACACCGAGCGTAGCCTCGAGCTCTACGATTTTATTACCCAAGCCTTACCTCGTTACAACTTGCTGCTCTTAAACGAAAAAAGCCCTGGGCGCTTCGGACTTGAAGCAGCCCTTGTGCAACCTTTGCTCGAGGCTACGCAAAGCAATGATTCACGTCGCAAGAACATCTTTTTACACCAGTTCAAAAGTAGCTCACTTATCTTACAGGTTGCCACAGCTGACCGCGGTGTTCAACGCAATAATATCTACGAACTAGTTGCCAGCCTAGCCTCACGTTTAAGCGTTGTCACCTTGCTTGCCCCCGAAGACGATCCTTACATGATGAGGTTTTACTTAGACGGTGACCGTGATGTGCTGGTCAAGTTATTTACGTATAGCCGTGAAGCCTTGCCAGACGTAGATATTGACCTCATCAGCAGCCGACTACCCAGTGAAGAAGACCAGCGGTTTGTCGAATACACCATTGGGCGCGCTGCCCAAGACCTCAGCTTACAAATTGAGTTTAGCCCTGGGCAACGCCGGACAGACATTCTGGTCATGGAAGTAGGTGGCGAATTGCCTGGTAATCTCGAGCTCTACCGGCGCATCAGTGAAGACTTACCTGAATACGCGATTCAACTGTTCAACTTACCTTCACCCGAGTTTGGTCGGCGAGCCGCCCTTGTACAAAAAGTACCTCTAGGTGCTCACGATCCTGAACGCCGTACGGATTTTCGTTCGCTCAGTGAAAGCACCCAGTGGTAAATTCTTCACATGTTACAGAGATGTCAGCTAGGTTTGTCACCTTTTACAAGGCTATTAATCAGTTGCTTTGGCTGGTGTTGCAGCAGTTTTTTTACTACTACTGCTCGAGTCAC
>JBCCBI010000388.1:0-5395 GCA_039034155.1 Deinococcota bacterium
CTCGAGGTTTGTCGAGTCCTAGGTTTAATAGGACACTTAATCACCAGAAGTGGGGTCTTGTACTTCTTGAGCAACTGCTGTTCTTGAGGCAAACAAGATGATGTCATTACTGCGTATTAATGCAAATCCCAAGACAAAAAGTAGCAAGCAGATGGTAAGAATGTAGGTTGCTCGACTGACGTACACGTGACGCATCCGTGTTCCTTTCGTGAGGTCCTTGACGACCTCAACTTAAACCAGATTAAACCGTTCTGAGTGAATATGTACTAAGCTAACACCGAGCGTTTCTAGTGCGTCTTCAACGGCATCAGTCATCACGTTGGGACCACAGATAAAGTACTCGCGGGTAAACCCTTCGCGCGATAAATGACGGCCGAGGACGCTCGCGTTGATATACCCGGTTTCGCCTTGCCAATCTTCAGACGGCTGCGTGAGGACGTAGACAAGGGTGAGCGCAAGTTGTTGCTCGAGCGCTGCCAGATCATCCCTAAACGCAACTGAGTTAAGGCTTTGCTCGCCGTAAAACAGCAACACAGGCCGCGGATCGCCACGGTCAGCCATCGTTTTGAGCATACTTATAAATGGTGTAATACCCACACCACCCGCAATAAACACGTAACCAGCTGCTGGCACTTCATCAATAGAAAACGACCCCAGAGGGCCGTCTAGGTAGGCACGAGTACCAATGGGTAGGTCTTGGAGCGACTTAGTGAAGTTACCAATGGCTTTAATGCCAAACGACACCTTACCAGCAGCCAAGGGGCTCGAGCAAAACGAAAAAGGATTTTCTCTGACCGTAAATGGCGACTTACCAAACTTAAGCCACGCAAACTGCCCTGGCTTAAAGCTAAGCCCCGCGTGACCGTCTGCTTCAAGCTCCATGACCCAAACTTCACCGCGCTCCGGTGTAACACTTGCAAGGCGGTAAGGACGGTGACGTTGTAAGAGGGGTTTGATGAGCCGTAAATACACAAAAAAGCTCATCGTCCCAGCCGTAATGCCTAGGAGTAAGAGTTCTTTCCACAGGGTGTTGATGTACTGACCTGCCAAGGTCACGTGTAAATGGGCCGCAACAATTGTGACAACTGCCAAAATAGCGTGAGTGACGCGCCACGTTTCATAGCCGATGTTGAGTTGCTTGCGAAAAATGGATAGCAGGGTAAGCGCAATAAGCATATACAATGCCAAGTTGCCCATGCGACTCGCCCAGGTGCCGCCGATAGGGTTAAGACGGTAGGCAAGCGATGGGTCGTGAATAACCAAGATAATAGGGTGCGCAACAAGTAAGGCTAACGCCACCATGGCAATTTGCCGGTGGTAGCGCAAGATCAAGTCGATGCCGTAAGGGGCCGTGAGGTGCTTGTAGCGGGCAATGAGAAAAAACTGCATAGCCATTTGTAGTAAGCCTACAAAGCCCAAGCCAACAGAAAATTCCACCCAAAAACTGCGGCCGGCTGGCACTGGGCGCACCATAATGAGCACCAGTGGTGAGAGGACAACAAGCAAGTAAAAAAAGATCCAAAAAACGCCGGATATCGTTTGTTTCATGCACACTCCTGTGGCTCGAGAAATTGATGGATAAGATACTTCTGTTACTGCAAAATGGCTTTATGAGACATACCCGTTACATCCTGCGGACTAAGGTCAATAGTTCAGTTCTTTGGCTAAAGTTATACGTAGGTGCTCAAAGCATTCAGATGAAGGTTACAGGTTTGCTTGATGAATGCGGTAGATATGCCCGTCCTTAGTGTTGGTACAGTTGATGGCAATGACTAATGGCTCGAGTATACGCACAAGCTAAATGCATTACAGACCTATGTATTGGATGGATTGATGATTTATCCAGTTACCCATCTGTAAGGCTTTCCGCCATCACCTCAACTAAGTGCTTCGCTCGCACCTGCGTACCATCTTTAATCTGATGGCGGCAACTAAACCCGCATGCCACAACCTCACCTTGCGCGCCGTCTTTATGCTGGCAATGCTCACGCACAGCCGGAAACAACCGCTGCTCACCAATAGTCATAGATACATCGTGATGCCCATAACCAAACGACCCTGCCATGCCGCAACAGCCGGAGTCAACCTCGTGCACGTCTTCGGAAATCCAGGTAAGTAGCGCGTTGGTGCTGCTGGTCCCAAAACTAGCACGCTGTTGGCAGTGCCCGTGCAGCATCATTGGCGTGCCGTTTTTGTGGAAGACTTGCTCAGGTTTAAGCTTGCCCTGTGTCCACTCTTTCGCTAAAAACTGGTCAATCATTTTGATGTGCTTGCCGACAGCTTTGGTTTTTTCACCTGGAACTAAGTCTTGGTAGTCATCTGTAAATGCTGTCACACAAGAGGGTTCTAAGCCAATTACAGGGACGCCCTGTTCAACATAGGGGTAGAGAGACTCAACGTTTTTCTTGGCGAGGGGTTTAACTGCTTTAAGGAGGCCTTTAGAAATTTGGGGACGACCGCAGCATCCGTAAGAGACAAGCTCAACGGCATAACCAAGAGCTTCCAAAACTGTCACCGCAGCTTTGCCAACCTCGGGCTCGTTGTACATGGTCCACGTGTCTGCAAAGAGCGCTACAGGCGGGCGAGGTTCCGCTGATGTTTCTACGGTTTGCTGGCGGCGCTTAAACCAAGTTGCAAAATCTTCTTCAGCATACATTGGCAATACGCGGCGTTTATCTACCTTTAAGACCTTATCTAGCAAAAATCGAACACTTTTAAGCGGTAACATCGCATTCGCTAAAGGTGCTAATTTTTGAGCGAGGGGCGCAAGTTTGGCAACACTGCCAATGGCTTGAACCGATAGTGGCGTACCGTGGTCGTCATAGTAGTGCTGCAAAAACTCGTATTTAATTTTTGCCATGTCCACTTGCGAGGGGCACTCAGCTTTGCAGGCTTTACACTCCAAACACAGGTCCAACACCTCATAAACATCTTTTGAGGTGAGGCCGCCGGGCAAGCGCCCGCTGATGGCTTCGCGCAGAATGTTCGCCCGCCCTCTCGTGGAGTGGTCTTCATCCCGTGTGGCCATGTAGCTTGGGCACATGGTGCCGGTGTCTGTTTTGCGGCACTTGCCCACACCAGTACAGGCTTCGATGGCACCTAAATAACCTTCGTCGTTACTAAAGTCAAAATAGGTGCTGATGGGCTGACTCGTTTGTGTGTCATAGTCCGTCCCGTAGCGCAAATTCTCAGTCATCGCGGGGGCATCGACAATTTTGCCAGGGTTGAGGCGGTTATCGGGGTCAAACGCGTGTTTGATAGCTTGAAAATCTTTGTAAAGCACATCCCCAAACAGATTTTTATTTTGATACGAACGGATGAGGCCGTCACCGTGTTCGCCACTCCACGAGCCGCCGTACTTTTGGACGAGCTTAAAGACATCTTCACTGATAGCTTGAAAGGTTTGAATGCCCGTTTCGTCTTTGAGGTTTAAGTGCGGGCGAATGTGAATCACGCCAACGCTAGCGTGTGCGTAAATAACGGCTTTGACGCCGTAGCTTTCGCAGACGGCGAGTACTTCGGGGATGTAGTTGGGCAGGTGCTCAACAGGAATAGATGAGTCTTCAATAAACGGCACGGGTTTGTTGTCACCTTTGACCGTGGCATAGATACCCAGCCCGCCCCGGCGAAACTCGAGCACTTCCTCTTGCTCTTTAGCATCAGTAGCTAAGTACGTGTAATACGCTAACTGACTCACCCGGACGTCCGCTTGCATGGCGGTAAGTCCGGCGCGCATGTCAGCTTCTGTTTCACCATCAAATTCCACCATGAGTACCGCCGCTGGGTTGCCGTTGAGCCAACTTAAAAGTGGCGCTAGCGCCGGGTTTTGTTTACCCAAGTTAAACAGGTGGTCATCTAAAATCTCCACGGCAGAGGGACCGTGCTCATTAACATACTTCACCGCAGTTAGTGCACCCTCGAGCGAGTCAAAATGCACTAATGCCAAAAGCTTGTGTTTGGGCACCGGATACAGCTTAATGGTCACATCTAAAATAATCGCCAGCGTGCCTTCGGAGCCAGACACTAACTTGGCAAGATTAAATGGTTGACCTCTGGTAAATTCGTCGAGGTTGTAGCCGCCAACTCGCCGCATCACTTTAGGGTAGCGGGCTTCAATTTCATCAGCGTGATCGTTAACGACGTGGTGAACAGTACGGTAAATCTCACCTTCTAAACTTTGTTGATTGAGTTTGACTTGCAGCTCAGCATCTGTAAGCTCATTTAACGTCACAATGCTGCCATCAGCCAGCATGACTGTCATGGCGATCACTTGGTCAACAGATTTACCGTATTTAATGGAGCGTGTGCCCGCTGAGTTATTGGCGACCATACCGCCCACATTGGCTTGGGCAGTGGTTGAAATGTCTGGTGTAAATTGCAGCGCGTGAGGTTTTAAGAGGGTATTCAGGTTATCGCGCACAATGCCCGGTTCAACCTTGACGGTTTGGGCCGCTAAGTCAAGCTCGAGCACTTGGGTCATATACTTAGAAAAATCTAGAACAATAGCTTCAGCAACCGTTTGCCCAGCCAAACTGGTGCCACCGCCCCGGGGTAGGACGGCTAGGCCGTAGCGATTAGCAATGTCTACAACGTGACGTATGTCATCAACATGTTTAGGTAATACAACACCATGCGGACGAATTTCATAGGGACTGGCATCTGTTGCATACAGCGCCCTGGCTTTATCGTCAAAGCGCACATCCCCGCAAATCACAACTTCTAGCTCACGTACAACATCCGGCATCACAGCAGTAGGTGGTAGGTGCTCACCTTTTGTTCCAGATTGAATCATGCTAGTAGTATGTCACGAACCTACGTAGTTGCACAGGGCATTATCTGCCAATAGTTAGGGGAGATGATTAACTGAAGTGAGGTAGCTATGCCTAACCTCGAGCACTGGTAGGGCCCTAGCTAAACTGCCACTATAATCTTTGGAGACTGCCCTTCATACGCCTTCATGTAAGGTTTGCTAGACTGCCTTTGATCAGCTTTAGGTGAAGTGTGGGATGTATTTATATTTTTGTAGTCGTAAATTAACTTCACCATGATGTGTATATCTATTTGCGGTGTGCTTTAAGTCTCCATTGGACCTATCAACTTTACGCATTTTGTATCTTGGGGAGCAACTATGAAACGACGACAGATTTGGCCTCACTCGATTTGCCTTTTAGGGTTACTTATTTTACTAACTGCATGTGGTGGGGGTGACTCACCTGGTGACGGCAATGGTGGCAACGGTAGTGATCCTACTGTCAGTAGTTTTAGTGTTAGCCCAAACAGCGGCACTGCGCCGCTAGATGTCACCTTTAATTGGACACTTAGCGTACCTGCGGGAAATACAGAGACTGTTAGTTGTGAACTAACAACAGGTGACGGCAGTGCGACTATCACCTTA
>JBCCBI010000389.1:0-5392 GCA_039034155.1 Deinococcota bacterium
CGCAAATTGCAGAGGGGTTGCGGGGTTTTTATCTGACATTAGTGTTGTTTGGGTTGAGGTGGGGTTGCTCGAGTTCATTCAGTCAGCATCGTTGAATAAATATTTCCTAGCTGTGTGCTGCTTTGCCCGTGGATTCTCTAATAATAAGTCTGGCGGAGAGTTCCACCGTTCGGGCCTCGAGACTCGGGTCACGCAGACGGTCTAAAAGAAGTCTGGTAAGTAGTTTGCCCTCTGCTTTGGCATCTGTGCGGACGGTCGTTAAGCGTGGCACAAAATAATTTGAGCTATCAATATCATCAAAACTAGCTACCGAAATATCTTTGGGAACTTGCAAATCTAAATCATAAATAGCCCGTACAACGCCCATAGCGAGCAAGTCATTAATGACAATAATGGCTGTCGTTTGCGGTTTGAGCCTCAGCACTTTGATGGTTGCTTGATAGCCTTCTTCAGTGCTTGTGCCGCAGTTTTCAACATGAGCGTTTGAGGTGGGAATGCCAGCTTCCTGCAAACAGGTGCGGTACGTTTTTAAGCGGTTTGTGCCTAAATCTGGGTTGGCAACACCATTGATAAACGCAAAGTTTTTATGACCTAACTGTAATAAGTGATCCATTAACTCGCGGGTTACTTTTCTGTAGCCACGGCCCGTCACACTATCAAAGCCGGCTGTTTGCGACAAAAATTCGCCAATGGGACGCCCTGTTGCGAGCAGTTTTTTGACGGTTTCTGGTTTTAAACTTCCCCCTGCTTTAATGATGATGAGGCCGCTAATTGTGCGCTGAATCAGAGCTTGTAAACAGTAGTCTTCACGAGTGCGGTCAAACGAGCTATGGGTAAGTAGCAAGTCAAAGCCGCCTGCACGTGCTTCTTCTTCAATACCTTCAATAGCTTGCCAGTAGTGTGGGTTATGAATGTCTGGCACAAGCAAGCCAATGGTTTTGCTGTGACCTGACCGCAACGACTGCGCTCTGGTATCTGGCTCATAACCCAAGTCATTAATGGCTTGCATGACCCTAAGCCGAGTTGCAGCAGACACAGGCGCAGCGCCATGTTGTTCGTTAAGCACATAAGACACCGTGGCCCTCGAGACGCCTGCTCGTTTGGCAACGTCGGTTTGCGTCGGTCGTTTAATCATCTAAAACTCAAATCCATCATTAAAAAAACATTCATTAGAAGTTGCACATAATCGTCATGGCAATCACGTAGTTGAGTCAATGCACCAAAAATTTAGATGGTATTGCCAAATTCATATTTAGCGATGCTGACTGTATAAACATTGCCCGCACGTGCTATTAAATTCATCAACTGCTACCACAGAACTACACCTGAGGAGAACAACAGCGCTCTCAGTGTGTTAAATGAATATGCACATCAATGTATTGAGGTATGACGAAAAGATTGTGTTGATATTCCTAGCGCTTGCTTTGTCAGCTTTGAGATGGTGACATCAACAGCTCGTCAATCTGCACTGGCAATTATAACCTGAGGATAAGCTTAGCTCTCATACAAAAAGCACTTGACCTTGCGCCCTTTGTGCTCGTAGACGGCAGGCTCTTGGGTGTGGCATTTGGACATGACAGCCGGGCAGCGCGCTGCAAAACGGCAGCCTTGGCGCAAGAATGCATCTGCCTCGAGCTCAGCTAAATCTGTTACTTTATCCCATGTTTTGTCGGGGTCAACTTGGGGAATAGACTCTTTTAAGTTTTGAGTATACGGGTGGAGTGGGTCACCCAAAACTTTGTCAACCGTGCCTAACTCAACAATCCAGCCCCGCAACATGATGGCAATGCGGTCTGCTGAGTAATACGCCGTAGCTAAGTCGTGAGTAATGTAGATGATACTCACATTATGCTCGTCTTTAAGCGTGCGAAACATGTTGACAATAGACATTCTTAAAGATGCATCCAGCATAGACACAGGTTCATCTGCGACCAGTAACGAGGGTTTGGTGATGAGGGCCCTTGCAATCGCCACCCGTTGCGCCTGCCCACCAGACAGTTCGTTGGGGTAGCGGCCTTTGATTTCAGCTAAGGACAAGCCAACTTCCGCGAGCACGCCATCTAGATAGGCATCAGCTTCGGCACGCTTAGCAACTTTGTAATTGAACAGTGTTTCATAAAGATAGTGATCAATGCGTTTTAAGGGGCTAAATGCTGCAAAAGGGTCTTGAAAAATAGGTTGAACTTCTTTATAAAACCAGGTGCGTTTATCGCGGTTGGAAAGGGTGCTAACCTCACGACCTTTGTAACTCAACGTACCCTGACTTGGAGCTTCCATGCCCAACATCATTTTGGCAAGCGTTGATTTACCGCTACCGCTTTCACCAGCAATGCTAAAAATCTCAGCTTGGCCTATGTCTAGATTAAAACTGACGGTATCCACAGCATAAAACGCCTGACTGCTAAACCCCCGGCGAATGTCAAAGGTTTTGCTGAGGTTGTTGGCGTGGAGTAGCGCGTGAGCTGAAGTGCTAGACATGGTGATGGGCAGCAAGTGATGAGTTAGCAACGATCATGGGCAACCTCTTGGCGTAGAAATCTTTGGGCGTAGAAATCTTGTGGCTAAAAAGTATCATTTAGGCTGATGAGCTTGTAAGTAGATGGCAGGCAGCACGGTGTCCGGGGGCAAGCTCGAGCATCGGCGGTTCTTCGTGCTCACACTTGCTAATTGCTAACGGACAACGGGGGTGAAAACGGCAACCCTGCGGCGGTTTGTCGAGTGCAGGTGGACGCCCCGGAATGCTTTCTTTGGCACTGTGGCCAGCAAAACTGGGTAACGAATTAATAAGATATTTTGTGTAAGGGTGCTGTGGTGATTTTAAGATGGTTTTGGTTGCGGCTTCCTCAACCAATTTGCCGGCATAAAGCACGCCAATGCGGTCAGCTAAGTTGGCATGAACCCCTAAATCATGGGTGATGAGCACAACGGTGCTATTTTCTTTGTGTTGAATGTCTCTTAAAAGCTGAATCACACCGCGTTGCACTACAACGTCGAGGGCGGTGGTGGGTTCATCTGCAAAAATAAGCTTCGGCCATAAGATGGTGGCTAAGGCAATGGTGACCCGTTGCCGCATGCCGCCAGAAAGCTGATGCGGGTACGAGCGCATGACTTTTTCAGGCAAGCCCAAATCGCGCAAATAACTTTGTGTCATCTCTTTAGACTCGCGCTTAGTCGTTTGTTTGTGAGTTGTGATGAAGTCGTGAAAGGTGTCCTGAATGCGCCTCACAGGATTTAAAACGTGCATGGAGCCTTGTGGAATATACGAAACTTGCCGCCAGCGAATGTCCCGCTTATCTTCTACAGTCATGGTGGCGGCATCCTGAAGCTCTCCATCTAACTGGTAGTGAACAGAACCGCCGAGCACTGTTAAAGGTGGCTGAATATCCCCCAATAAAACTTTGAGCAAGGTTGATTTGCCGCAGCCGGATTCACCCGCTAAACCGTAGACCTCACCTTGTTGAATGTCAATAGAAATATTGTCAACTGCTTTAACCGTGCGCGCGACGCCATACGCGTTGGTGACATAATAAGCTTGCAAATCTTTAGCGCTAACAATGGTTGTCATGTTTTGGGTTGTCACGTTTGGGGTTGTCACCTTCAAGATTGAGCCTGCAATCTAACTAAGCGCGTACGTGGGTCAAGGTAGGTGGTTAAACCCAGTGAGATTAAGTAGAATCCAACTACCACCACCACAGACGCAATGATGGGTGCAGCGAGCACCCAGATGCGATTGGTTAACAGCGCTTGGTAATAATTGCCCCAGTAGATCATCGTGCCAATGGTTTGGGTGTCCATATCTGAAAGACCAAAAATGGCCAGCGTAACCTCCATGCCAAGGGCAAACAAAAACCCACTGACAATATCTGCAAGCAAAAGTGGCGTAATGAACGGTAGATGCTCTTGGGTGACAATTTTAAACGTGCGCATGCCTGAAAAGACGGCTGTTTGGGTAAAGTCCCGTTCTTTGAGGCTGAGAATTTGCGCGCGGTAACGTTTGGATGGAAACGCCCAATCAAGCAAGCCCAAAATAATACCTAAGCCAATGAATGTGAGCTGCCCGCGCACCATGACGGCAATGAGAATGAGTAGCGGCAATCTGGGAATGACGATAAAACTATCAACCACTGAAGACAGCACGCGGTCCCAAAGGCCGCCTAAATAGCCAGACACAAGCCCCAAAATAACGCCAATACCGCGTCCAATAGCCACGGCTAACCCAGCTACAATGAGGCTATTGCGAATGCCAAAGGTGAGCATCCAAAAGACATCTTGCCCTTGGGAGTTTGTACCCAAAATATAGTTTCTGGAAGGTGGCTCATTGCGAGGTACAGCGCGCCGTTCGTCTGCTTCATAGGGAGAGAAAAACGACATAACCAATAAGGTAACGACAATACTGAGGATCATTGTGCCAACACGGAATGAAGGGCTGAAACGAATCAAGTCAATGAGTATCTTCATGACACTCCTAGCTGTAACGAACCCGTGGGTCGATGAGCGGATAGCTGAGGTCAATGAGTAGGGATGCCGTGGCAATGCCGATAATAGATAGCAGTGTGATGCCCATAATCAAATTGAAGTCGGCGGAGTTGATGGCGCTGAGGAGCAAGGTCCCTAAGCCGGGATAGCCATAGACGGCCTCAGTAATAAGCGCACCTTCAAAAATAAGCCCCAAGGACAAACCAAGGTCGGTCACTTGAGGCAGCAATGTATTACGCATGAGGTACGAAAATAAAATTTTGCGTTTGGGTAAGGCGGCCATCTCAGCAAATTTGACGTAGTCGCTCGAGCGCTCCGTTGAGGTAAGCGCCTTCGAGATAATGAACCTGAACGCTATTCCACCAATAATGAGCGATAACGCAGGTAAAAAGCCGTAGTAAAGCAAACTACTCAAATACGACCAATTCCAGCCCGGTGTGCCCCTCGCCCCACCTGCCAAAGGAAAGATAGGCCAGTAGTAGGTGAGCGCCATCAGCAAAACAAAGGCTACAATATAGTAGGGAATGGGGTAAATCACAATTAGTGTATTTTCTACCGTCCGTGACCACCAACGGTTAGGAAAAAAGCCGGAAAGTGTCCCCAAAAAAAGGCCAATACACCACGCCAGAATGGTTGAAATGCTAAGCAGGCCGACCGTCCAGCCAATGCTGTTACCAATGAGTTGCATAACAGGGGTGGGAAATACCGTAAACGAAGGACCTAAGTCAAACGAAATAACGCGCCGCCAGAAGTCGAGGTACTGCTGCCACAGGTTGCCCTCGAGCCCATAAAGATCCATAAGGGTGTTGCGTAGTGCAATAGTTGCTTCTGGGGACATGTTTTGATTGGCTGTGAGCCTCCCTAGAGCTGTACTCACAGGGTTAATAGGGGAGAGTCTGGGAATTAAAAAGGTAAG
>JBCCBI010000390.1:0-5390 GCA_039034155.1 Deinococcota bacterium
ATCGGCACCGGCTATGTCGGGCTTACAACCGGTCTTGCGCTAGCCTACATTGGGCACCAGGTCACCTGCGTTGACAAAAATCCAGAGATTATTCGCAAGTTGGCACGCGGTGAAGCTACCATTCACGAACCTGGCTTGGAAGAACTTTTGGATAAAGGTAAGCAGCGCCTGAGCTACCGTCAAGACATTCCAGAACTGACTGAGGGTGTTGTGATTATTGCAGTAGGCACGCCAACCAAAGCCAATGGCGATGCTGACTTACGCTATGTAGATGCCGCTGCCAAAGAAGTGGCGGAGCGCATTCAACCTGGTGCCACGCTAGTTGTGGTCAATAAATCCACCGTGCCCATTGGCAGTGCGCGGCACGTGACGGGCATTATTGAACGCACGCTTGCTGAGCGCAAGGTAGACGCACGCGTGTGGGTAGCGTCTAATCCAGAGTTTTTAGCTGAAGGCCGCGCCGTTCACGACAGCCTCTATCCTGACCGTGTTGTTATTGGGGCAGATGATCCCACTGCTATTGGCATGTTGCGCGAACTCTACGCGCCACTGCTCGAGCAAACCTTTGACCCACCCACCGAAACACCCCGCCCTGAGCGTTACACTTTACCGCCGCTCATCACCACCACGCCTACCAGTGCCGAGCTAACCAAATACGCGGCTAACTCCTTTTTGGCGACCAAGATCAGCTTTATGAACGAGTTTGCCGGGCTAGCTGAACGCATCGGTGCAGATATTACCGAGGTTGCCCGCGCTATTGGGCTAGATAACCGCATTGGCAACAAATTTTTGCACGCAGGCATTGGCTGGGGCGGTAGTTGTTTTGGTAAAGATACTAAAGCGATTATGACCACTGCGCAAACCTACGACTACACCATGCCCATTGTAGAAGCTGCTGTGAACGTCAACTACAAGCAGCGTTTACACATTGTCGAGAAATTGCAACAGCACCTTAAAGTGCTACGTGGCACAACGATTGGTATTTTGGGGCTAGCGTTTAAGGGCAACACGGACGACCTACGCGACGCACCTGCGCTCACGCTGATTGAGCACTTAAATGACCGTGGTACCGTGTTGCGCGTTCACGACCCCGTGGCAGTTCCCAATGCACAGCGTTTGTATCCGGATTTACCCGTGACTTACTGCCCCACAGTTGAATGCTTAGCTCAAGGCTGTGATGCACTTGTAGTCGTGACAGACTGGGATCAATATCACTTTTTACCCCTTGCAGAGATGGCAGCCAAGATGCGCGGTGACTTACTGGTAGATGCACGCAATTGGCTTCATGCAAATGATGTTGAACGTCACGGCCTTACCTATGTAGGTGTTGGGCGTTGAGTACTGACATCAAAGTACATGACGTCCGTAGGTTGGGTTGATGAAACGCGTTTTAGTCACAGGTGGTGCCGGGTTTATTGGCAGCCACTTGGTGCGTATGCTGCTAGCTGAGGGGACTTGGCAAGTTGATATTTTAGATAACTTTGATCCATTTTATGACCTCAGCATCAAGGAAAATAATGTATCTCAACTTTTAGGTGAGCGTTGTCAACTCATTCGGGGAGATATTAGTGACGCAGCGTTGCTAGCGAGCCTCGAGACTAGTTATGATGTCATCGTCCACTTAGCGGCTAAAGCAGGTGTGCGCCCGAGTTTAGCTGACCCAGTTGGCTACCAAAAAGCCAACGTAGAAGGCACTCAGACCTTGCTAGAATTTGCTAAAGATAGAAACATTAAACAGTTTGTCTTTGCCTCCTCGAGCAGCGTCTACGGCATCAACCCGGATGTACCCTGGCGAGAAGATGGTGCTGTTCTAAAACCGATTAGCCCTTACGCTAGTACGAAAGTAAGCGGCGAACTGTTAGGGCACGTTTACAGCCACCTTTACGACATTCGCTTTCTCGCTTTGCGCTTTTTTACAGTTTATGGACCTGGGCAGCGCCCCGACCTAGCGATTCACAAGTTTGCCCGGCTCATGGCTGCTGGAGAGCCCATCCACATGTATGGGGATGGCTCGAGCCGCCGTGATTACACCTTTGTAGCTGACACCATCCAAGGCATTCGCGCCGCGATGGACTATGGTGACAGTATGTTTGAGGTTATCAATTTAGGCAATAATCAAACCGTGAGCTTAACAGAGATGATTGAGACGCTCGAGCATGTTCTAAACACACCTGCGATCATCGAAAAACACCCCAATCAACCTGGTGATGTACCCCAGACGTGGGCAGACGTAAGCCATGCTCAACAGCTTTTAAGCTATGACCCTAAGACGACGTTTGAAGAGGGTATGAAGGTATTTGCAGATTGGTTTAGGGAGTAATCTTCTAGTTGAGTGCAAGACTTGTACGTTGGTATTTGAGTTCTCGGGGTGCTCGAGCTTGAGTGTATCTAGGTAAAACCCACTTACTTAGAGCGTACGTGCCGCCCAAAGTACACGCTGGCTTGCTGTAACTAGCACTAACGCAGCCATAAGTATAAAAAGCCAGACAAGTTGTTGGGGAAATAGTAAAAAGAGGCAGTAGAAGACAATTGTCTCCGCACCTTCAATAAGGCCCCTCGGCATTACAACGCTGGTTAGAGACAGCTGTTGCTGAACATGCGTGCGTTTTTCGAGAATAGCTGAAAGATACATCCACGACCCAGCATTAATGTAAAAACTAATCAGTAGTAAAGCTAGAGCAATAAATCCCACTTGGGTTGGCTGAGATAAGACTAAACTCAACGGCAATAACGCATAAATTATGAAATCTAGCATAATGTCTAAATAGCCGCCAAGATCGGTCTGTTTAGCATAGTGACGTGCAAGGCTACCATCTAGTCCATCCAGAATACGGTTAGTAAGCCAAAAGCCTAGCCCCCATAGATAATAACCTCGCCATGTAGCAATACACGCAATAAGCCCAACTGCAAATGCAATAAACGTAACCGCTGTCGGCGAGATACGAGGCAAACGTTTGCTAACAGCATCTAGTAGTAAGTCTTTAGAGGAGCGTAAATAGCGGTCTACCATGTGCCAGCACGTTTATAAAGGTTGAGGTTATTTTGTAAGTAATAGCACATATTAGTCATGCTATAAGCTTACGTAAGACCGCTACCGTTGAACTGTCAAGTAGTGTACTCAGTGAAAGCACATTAAGAATTGCTCAAGGGTAGGTATCAACAATATTGATGTTTGTTAATAAGTGGAGCCTTAGCTCACGGTTGCTCATGAGGGTCAAGCGCATCGCGAAGACCGTCACCTAAAAAGTTAAAGGCGAGTACTGTAATCACAATCATGACACCAGGAAAAATACTGATGTGTGGGTAGCGCATAATGAACGCACGTCCATCAGCTAAAATACCGCCCCAAGTAGCTGTTGGTGGGCGCACACCTAAACCTAAAAAGGATAATGCTGACTCTAAGATGATGATGCTCCCGATTTGCAGAGACGCCAGCACAATTACTGACCCCATCACATTAGGAATAACGTGTCGCCAGACAATCTGGCTAGATTGTCCACCGAGTGCACGCGCTGCGACTATAAAATCTCGCTCGCGTAAACTCATCACCTCCGCTCGCACAACGCGTGCGTAGCGTGCCCAGACGGTTACACCAATAACCGTAATAGTGGTCGTTAAGCTTGGACCAAGCACGGCTGCCAGAACAATCAATAGCGCAATGAGTGGAAATGCCATCAGCGTGTCAATAAGAAGTGATAACAACTCATCAATCCAACCGCCGAAGTAGCCTGCAATTGCACCTACAGTAACGCCAATAACAACTGCAATAGCTGATGAGGTTATCCCCACAACTAGGGCAATACGCGTACCGTAAATCACTCTACTTAATAAATCCCTACTAACGTGGTCAAACCCAAAAGGATGTTCCCAAGAAGGTGCTTCACCACGCCGTCCAGAGAAGACATCGTTATTTGGGTGATGCGGCGCTAGAACGTCGGCAAAGATTGCTACCAGCACAAGCGCAACAATGATAATAAGCCCCGTGACGGCAAGGCGGTTGTCTAAAAACCGGGCAACAGCCCTCGAGCGATTTGTCTTTCGCCCTTTACTTCTGCTACTCGTATCCAGTTTTTGTGACAAGCTTGTCGCCATTACAAAGTCTCCTTTTGAAGCTTGAGTGAAGGTTAAAGATAAGCACTCTCGCTGATGCTTGATATGTAGAGGCTCGAGTTTAGACTACGACTGAGATCATCAAATTAGAACGTATAGTTCTAGCATAAAAATTTGCAAGACTTATGCAGCGTCAACTGGTTTACCTAGCAACGTTGCTTGTAATCTTTTGTGTAAAAATAAATTCAGATACATCAAAAAGACATAAACGTCGGAATACTAGGCAAGTCGGAATACTAGGCAATACGAATACGTGGATCAATAACAGCGTAAAGCATGTCGGTAAGGAGGTTGACGACTACAACTAAAAACGCAAAGATGACAACTAAAGACTGAACCACTTGATAATCCAAACGAATCACTGAATCGGTGAAAAGTCGCCCGATACCGGGTAAGGCAAACACCGTTTCCACAACAATCGTACCACTGAGCAAAAATGCAATTCTGAAACCCACAACAGTAATAACTGGTAAGAGTGCGTTGGAGAGTACATGCCGCCAGTTAACACGCTGTGACGCTAAACCTTTACCCCGTGCTGTACGAATGTAGTCTTGGGGAAGTACTTCTAAAACAGCCCCGCGCATCACCCGAGTAATCACGGCCATCTGCTCGGTAGCTAGCACCACAACTGGCAAAATGTAACCGCGCCACGAACGAAGTCCGAAGACGGGCGTAAGCCGCAATTCAACCGAAAAAATCAGTATAAGAATGAGAGCCATCCAAAAGTTAGGTGTGGCAATACCTAAGGCTGAGCCAATTGAGGCAGTATAGTCAATAATAGAATTGCGTTTAAGTGCCGCCCAAATGCCAAAAGGAATAGATACAATAAGTGCAATAGCAATTGCAAAAACGTTTAGAAGTGCTGTAACCGGTACGGCTTCAAAAATCATCTGCCGTATAGGTACGCCCATACGAATAATCGACTCGCCAAAGTCACCCACAAAAAGGTTTCTAGCCCAGACAAGATACTGCTCATGATACGGGCGGTCGAGACCCCACTTAGCGTGAATGGCATCAATTTGTTCTTGAGTAATTTGTACATTGCCCTCACCCAAGAGTAGATAGACAGGGTCACCAGGCATAAGTCGCATGATGATAAAAGTTATAATACTAATTAAAAAAACAACCAATAAGCCTTTTAAAACGCGAAACGCAAAATAGTTTTTAACCATAAATGGATACCCTTAAATGAGGACAATAAGAACGTGGCTCGAGCCAACCAAGTGAGGGTGCTCCAGCCCCAAAAAATGCAACATCCAAGACTTAATAAAAAACAAAAA
>JBCCBI010000391.1:0-5377 GCA_039034155.1 Deinococcota bacterium
CAACGTGCTCTTAATGGGTTAAAGCCAAGGTTGATGTTGTTGACGAGCACAATGCTCGAGAAAATAACACCCATACCAAGCAGCATGGCTAAGTTGATGGTTTCACCTAAAAAAACAGTTCCCATGAGCGCCCCAAACGCAGGAATTAAAAACGCAACGCTGGCAGCGGTTGTGGTGCCGTTGGTTTCAATAAGCCGGAACATAATTACATAAGGAAAGACTGAGGTGATAATCACTAAGCCAAGCACAACAGCCATGGTCGTCAAGTCAGGCATAACGCTCGGTGGATTCATAAGTGCAAATGGCAGTAAGAGAAGTCCTGCTGACGTAAAGTTGCCGATGGTCAAGGTGACTCGAGGCACACCTTGGAAATACTTTTTGATGTACACACCACCAAACGCATACGAAAAAGATGTACCCAGCGTGGCTAAAATGGCGAGGCCATGGGTTAAGCTCAGTTCTACGGGACTCAAGCCGCTCAAGATAGCCACACCTAAAAGCCCCAAAGCTAGCCCGCAAGCCTTCTTAAAACTAATGGCCTCTCTAAGCCAAACTGCTGAGATAATAGAGGTAAATAATGGCATAGTGGCAATGAGGATGGCGGCCAGAGACGAACTAATGTGCAACTCTGCCCAAGCGAGCAAGCTGAATGGAATAGCTGCATTGAACGCTCCCAGCGCCAACCAGTGACGTTTTTTGCCAGTAAACCGCACCTTTTCCCCCTTGAACTGTGCCCAGCTAAGAAGCACCAGTGCCGCTAAGATGACACGAGCATCCATCAAGAAAAAGGGTCCAAGCACGGGTACAGCAATCCTAATGAATAAAAACCCGGAGGCAAACAGTGCACCTAAAAGTAGCAGTAAGCAAAAATCTAGTAATTTCATGGTTGTGTCCTTATGTTATGTGATGTTGCATAACCTGTATGCACACTCTGAGGATAGAAAACCACCCATTTTATGATCGCCTTATCCCCGTCTTATTGGGCTTTGGTTTATTGGACTTTGGCTGATGGTGTCTCGGAGCAGTTGTTAAACTAAGGTTGTGTCTTGCACTGTTAAATTGCTAGGGAAACCGGCTATTACTTGGCATGGGGAAACGCTCGAGCTACCCGTGGGCTTACCTGCAGCACTGTTATATGTGCTGGCGTTTAAATCTGCTTGGGTCCAACGTGATGAGGCGGCGTTTTTGTTCTGGCCAGACGAAGTAGAGGCCACCGCTAAACGCAACCTCAGAAACTTACTGACTAGGCTTAAACCTCTTGACTACACAGAAACCCTCGAGATTGAACGCACACGCCTGCGCTGGCGGGTAGACACAGATCTGCAAACCTACCGCGCGCACGTTGAAGCAGGTCAGCTAGATGACGCGCTAGCGTGCTATTCAGGTGAGCTGTTAGCTGGCGTTCAGCTAGATGACGTATCTGAATTTAACCACTGGTTAGAACTCGAGCGAGACAATATACGTAAGCAACACGAGACATTTGCACTCGAGGCTATTAGTGCACTAGCTGCTGAGCACAACTATCACCACGCGGCTGAGGTGTTGGGGTCACTTAGACAAGCTGACCCGTTTAATGAGACGTTGCTGCGGCAACAGCTTGAGTATTTGCGGTTAAGTGGGCAAAAACGCCGCGCACTAGCAGCATTTGAGACATTTAGTGGGCTGCTAGCTAAAGATATGGACGCTGTCCCTGAAGACGAGACGCTCGAGCTTATTGAGGCCGTGAAGCTCGAGCCAGATAGTAACCAGAACATAACCACACCCAGTGCAGTGCCTGGCTCTGCATCCGAAGTGGTAGCTGTTACCCAAAAAATATCTTTACCCGTCCAGCTAACCCCGTTTATTGGTCGTCAGGCTGAACAAACACGCATTGCCGAGCAACTTACAAATCCAGCCTGCCGTTTACTGACGCTCCTAGCACCAGGTGGCTTTGGCAAAACGCGTCTTGCACTTGCTGCTGCAGAAACCCAGCAAGACAGCTATGAAAACGGGGCTATTTTTGTCGCCTTAGCAGATACAACAACTATAGAACAGATGCTTTACGCAATTGCAGATGCCCTCAACCCCGCACTTATCTCAGCATCTAACTTAATGGATAACCTGAAAGCGTATCTTGCTGACAAAGACGTGCTTTTAGTGCTGGATAATTTAGAGCAGCTTAGTGTCGATCACGTCGGTGCAGACTTAAGTATTTTAAGTGACTTGCTAGCAGCAGCGCCGGGGGTACGTATTTTAGCAACCTCGAGGGCGCGCCTTAACTTGCAAAGTGAATGGCTCATGGACGTAAGCGGCCTCAACTATCCGTCCCAAGATGATGATAGCCCCGAAGTCTTTGATGCCGTTAAGCTATTTTGCCAAACAGCTCAACGATTGGATGCCCGCTTTAGCCTTCAGGGTGATGTGGTTCGTCACGTTACCGACATCTGCCAGTTAGTTGAAGGGATGCCCCTCGCGCTCGAGCTAGCCGCAAGTTGGTTCCAAGTCTTGAGCTTAGCTGAGATCAAGGCAGAACTGATGCAAGGGCTTGATTTGCTCGAGTCCTCTGCCAAAGACATTCCTGCTAGACAACGCAGTATGCGGGCGGTCTTTGATTCGTCTTGGCATTTATTAACTGCACAAGAACAAGAGGTGCTCGTAAGCTTGGCTGTGTTTGAAGCTGGCTTTTCGCGTGAAGCTGCCCAGCAGGTGAGTCAGGCTAGCTTAATGATGCTAGCTAAACTGGTGGACAAGTCGCTACTTACCCGCGCGTCAACGGGCCGTTACCACCGACACCCTCTTATTTGGCAATACACCCAAGAAAAACTCGGGTTGCATGCTGCGCAGCAAACGCTGCGGAGCAGCCACGCGAGCTACTTTTTAGAACGCTTGCAAACTTGGAGTCAGGACTTTTATACGGGTAAGCAACACGATGTCTTACAGCTGATTGAAGCTGATCTTGCCAATATCAATCTTGCTTGGAACTGGGCCTTAGACCACCAGCAGTATCATCTTTTACGATTTAACTGTGACGTTCTCGAAAAATTTTTTATACAAAGTAACCGCTTCACAGCGGGGCTCGAGTTTTTTCAGGAGGCAGAAAACCAGCTCTCCGCTGAAGAAACGCTGCTTCTAGCTGAAGTTCTGGTAAGTCAGGCTAGCTTTCATGATCGTCTTGGCAACAATAGCGATGTTGTCAGGTGTGCTGCTCAAGCTTATGACCTAGCACATCAAATAGGTGACGTTTACTGGATGGCTCAAAGCCTCAACATACAAGCGATTGCATCTATTCATCAGGGTAACTATCGGGACACCCAAGCGTATTTAGAACAAGCCCTCGAACTGTCTACAACCGAAGCAACCAAACGCATTAAAGCTCGAGCTAGCAACAACCTTGCCCTCACGCATTTAGAGCTTGGCAACTATGAGCAAGCCAAAGCGCTTTATGTACAAGCCTTGGCGCTTAATAAAGAACTGGGTCATCATTTATCGCACATTAAAAATTTGAGTAACTTAGGCAATCTTCTCTACAGCATGAAGCAATTTGAGGAAGCCTCAACTTACTTTCAGCAGGGTTTGGTACGTTCTCAGGATTTAGGGTTTCAAGAGCCACTACACCATATTTATAGCGGCCTAGCCATGGTCACGATTGAGCTCAATGATCTAGTAACTGCTAAAGCGTATGCCCTCAACGCCCTCAAATTGGCTAAAGAGAGTGGTGAGCGAACCATCGAGGTTGAAGCATTAAGGAGCTTAGCAAAACTGGCATGGCGTCGGCAAGATACGGCTGAGGCAACAGACCTGTTATATCAAGCGGCAAATTTAGCGCGGCAGGTTAGAGCCTTACCTTACTTGCAAGATGTTCTAGTTGACCTAGCAGCCCACTATTTTCAAACTGAGCAAGATGTGCTGGCAACGAAGCTGTTACATACCGTCATCAACCACAGCGCCAGCAGTCAAACAGCCAAAGAAGAAGCTCAAGACCTCCTCAAATCACATGGAGTCCCTGAGCTTCAAGAAAGTGACATCAATTTAGAAAGTTTGATGCAAATAGTGCTTGCTGACAACAACTTGATGTATCACAACTAAGCGAATCACAACCTCAGCTGATCTGTTTGGACTGGTTTAGCTGAGCTTGCTTTTATGAGTAGCAGCGCCAGTACAACCGCAACTAACGACAAAACCAAGACATCACCAACAAGGTGACCAATATGGTGCGGCACAACCAAAGCTTGAACGGCCATGATGGCAGCATGAACAATGCTTGACCAGATCGTAAACCAGATAAGGCTTGTGTGCGCTAAGGGGTTGCGTGACGCCCAAATGAGAAACACACCCAGCGTTGCATAAATGCCTAGGATCATCTCAAAATACTCCGAACGGCCCTGGTCGTGCCATGCCCAACCCGACGGCCAAATGAGCGAAAGTGGATAAATGCCTACGATAAAGACGATTCCCAAGACTAAAAGGGTGGTGCTTAAAACTTTCATACGACGTTGTTCTGACATGGTCATTCCTTTCAATAAACTGAAGCGTAGGTAGTTGATGTGGTCGTGGTTAATGTGTTTTAGACAACTGGCTCGAGCCCAAGTGCAAGACGACCTGTAAAGAGCTGTTGTTGTTTTTCGGGTAGTAGCTGAAACTGTGCAGCGCGGCTGTCTCTTACAAAACGCTCTAAGCTGGAAAATGTGTAGACCCCAAGGCCGCCAGTAAGCTCGAGCGCGTGTTCAGTTGTTGCTAAGACCGCGTTGCTGACGATCGTTTTACGAGTGAGCATGTTATTAGCAAGGGCAACGCTAGGTACAAAACGGTAATTGTTGGCAAGCCTAATCATGTCGCCTAGGGCAAGTTGTGCTGTGGTGAGGGTGTTGCTCATCTCGCCTAGTGAGTAGGCCACACTTGAGTGTGTCATGTTCATAGCCTGCGCCCTGGCTTTTTCAAACGCCGCTTCAGCAACACTGACATACACAGACATCGTCAGGGGAAGTGCAATACCTAACATGGCACTCCAAACAGGGTGCCAATGACCTGCTTTACGCGTTAACGTAATAGCACTATCTGGCACAAAAACATCCTCCATAAAAATGTTTTGTGATCCCACACTACGCATGCCTAGCGCTTGCCAATCTTGTTTCACCGTGACGCCTTGGCTGCTTGCGGGTACAGCAAAATGGAGGATGACAGGGCCTTCTGTAGGATCTGTGTAGCGAGCGCTGGTTACAAACACTGTGGTTGTAAGTCCATCACTTAGGGATAAACTGCCAAGTTGTGACATGTGGCGTGGCCTGGACACTCTGGCAGCGCGAACGCGGCGACGGTGTCTGAGTAGAGCTCGATCTTACCGCTGGGCGTTGGGCGCGGGTGGGCGGCAGGATCGGCGCGGAAGTCGGCGAGAAAGACC
>JBCCBI010000392.1:0-5313 GCA_039034155.1 Deinococcota bacterium
CCGAAATTTCAGTGGTTGAGTTAGCACCAACCTTTGCCATTCGGGCCATGCGTGAAGGCCTCATTGAACCCATCGATACCTCGCGGTTAAGTAACTACGACGCGCTGTACGACTGGGCCCAAGACCCTCTCGGTGGGGATCATGGGATTGGCTTCACCGTTTACTCGTATGGCATTGTCTACCGCACCGACTTAATTGATGAACCCATCACCTCATGGCAGGACTTGTGGCGGGAAGATTTAGCCGGGCGCGTTAGCTTGCCCAACGTCACCACAACACAGGGCTTAGCAACCATTGTGATGGCTAGCCGCGCGTGGGGTGGCGACGCTGAAAACCCAGATGTAGGGTTTGAGCAACTTGCCGAATTATCCGATGACGTCGTGACCTTTTACGCGCGTTCGTCTGAGCTTGTCTCGCTATTTCAGCAAGGTGAAGTCTGGGCGGCACCTGTCTTAAGATTTGCCTGGGGGTCATTACTCGACACCGAATTACCACTTGCTTGGGTCGCCCCTGAAGAAGGCTCAGTTGGCTTTGTAAACACCATGTCCATTATTAGCGGCGCGCCTGATGTTGACAGCGCTTATGAGTACATCAACCACCGCCTTAGCCAAGAGGTACAGTCGCGCTTAGCACTGGACATCGTCGATTCACCAACTCGAGCAGACATAGAAGTCGATGCTGAAATCGCCGAGCAACTAACCTATGGCGAGACAGAGATGAGCAACTTAATTTTCCTCGACTACGACTATTTGTTAGATGTTGAAAGTGATTGGATTGAGCGCTGGAACGAAGAAATCTCCCAATAGCCCTAGCTCGATACTACTACCCACGTGAACACCAAGATGCCCCGCTGGGCGTGGTTCCTCGTCTTACCTGCAACAACGGTACTGGTACTGGCGTTTGTACTGCCGCTCAGCTTGGTTTTTGTGAGTAGTTTTTACGCTGAAGGTAGGTTTACGTTGGCGGCGTATGCTGACTTTGCCTCGAGCAGCGCCTCGCAACGCGCTTACCTGCGCACAGTCAGAATTGCCAGCATTGTTACCTTAGGGACGATTATTCTAGGCTATCCAGCAGCTTACGCCATCAGCCGTGTGACCATGCGCTGGCGGGTGCTGCTTATTGCCCTCATCATTTTGCCGCTAATGACCAACCCGGTAGCGCGTACGTTTTCGTGGCTAGTGATTCTTGGGCGTACTGGCCTCATCAATAATTTACTTACAGCCATCGGCCTAGATTCAGTACGCCTTCTTTACACAGAAGGGGCCATGATCGTTGGCCTGTTGCACTTGTTTATGCCGCTTATGATGCTACCGCTCATCAGCGCGTTTGAGAATATTCCAAGTGATGTTGTCCCGGCTGCACAAAGTCTAGGTGCATCTCAACCACAAATTTTTGTGCGCGTGCTCATGCCGCTCACGGTTGAGGGCTTAACGATTGGGGCTACGCTCGTGTTTACAGGTTGTGTCACAGCTTATGTCACGCCCGCCATTTTAGGCGGTAGCCGTAGGCTTATACTCAGCACACTCCTCCATCAACGTGCGTCTACTATGCTGGATTGGTCAGGTGCAACGGTGGTTGCAGTCGTCATGTTTTTAACAACTATGCTCGCGATGGTTATTATCCAGCGGCTGCTTGGATTCCTACGCTCGCCTCGAGTTTTAGGATGAGAGGTTTAAGATGAGCCGGGATGTCATTCGTATGGCTCGAGGCCTAACGTGAAAGAAGCCCGCGTTCCTTATCTTGTTTTATGGGTGCTCATGGTGTTTCTACTCGCACCGTTTGTCATCATCTTTATCGCCTCGTTCGGCGTCAACGCATCCTTGCAGTTTCCACCGCAAGGATTCACCCTAAGTTGGTTTCGCAACGTCCTTGACCAACCTAGCTTTACAAGCGGCTTTTACTTGAGCGTACAAGTTGCTGCTGCCTCAACCCTCTTCGCCCTCGTTTTGGGTGTTCCCCTTGCTTATGCGACAGCGCGTTACAACTTTTGGGGTAAACGGGCAATTCAAATTATGGCAACACTTCCGGTGATTGTCCCTGAACTAGTGCTCGGGCTAGCTTTACTGCGTTACCTCATTGTGGTGACGGACTTACCGCTGCGGCCAAGTCTCGTGTTGGGTCACACAACCCTGCTTATCCCTTACACGGTTCGCATCACGCTAGCAAGTCTCAGCAACTTACCCTACGACATAGAACAAGCCGCCATCAGTTTGGGGGCATCCCGCTTGACAACGTTTTTTAAGGTCGTTATGCCTAACATCCGCGACGGGGTCCTCACCAGTTTTGTGCTGGCGTTTATTTTGTCGTTTAATAACGTGCCCGTGTCGCTGTTTCTCACGGGTATTGGCACGGCGACGTTACCTATTCAAATGCTGTTATATATGGAATACAACTTTGATCCGTCTATTGCTGCGCTGTCAACGTTGCTTATTGTTTTCTCGAGCCTAGTTGTGCTTATCACCGAGCGGCTTTTAGGTATTTCACGGGCGTTTAATTGAGAGGTCCTGACATAAGGAGTAGCAGATGGCGTTTTTAGAGTTAACTAATGCTGCTATTGGCTATCAAAAGGGAACACTTGTTGTAGATGAACTGAACCTGTCGGTTCAAGAAGGTGAACTGGTGTCGTTTTTGGGGCCAAGTGGTTGTGGCAAAACCACCACCTTGCGGGCTATTGCAGGCTTCGTACAGTTACAGCGGGGCACCTTAAACATTGCTAGTAAGACTTATACAGATGTCCCCGCTAACAAGCGCAATATTGGCGTAGTTTTTCAAAGTTATGCGCTTTTCCCGCATTTATCGGTCTTTGACAACACGGCATTTGGCCTGCGGCTCAGAAAAGTTCGCGGTGCAGACTTACACCGCCGGGTTGCTGAGGCGCTCGAGATGGTCGGACTTACTGGCTTTGAAACACGCTTACCTGCCCAACTATCTGGTGGTCAACAGCAGCGCGTGGCCATGGCTCGAGCCGTTGTCATTGAACCGCAACTCCTATTACTGGATGAACCTCTTTCCAACCTAGATGCCAAATTGCGCATCGAACTGCGCACCCAGTTGCAGCGCTTACAAAAGCGTTTAGGTGTCACTTCTATTTACGTGACCCACGACCAGACGGAAGCTTTAGCATTGTCTGACCGGATTGTGGTGATGAACGCAGGTAAGATTGAGCAACTCGGCAGTCCTGAAGACATCTATCAGCAACCCGCTACGCTATTTGTGGCGCAGTTTATGGGCTTTGCCAATCATTTCCGGGGCCGCGTTACAGAGATTGTGGGTGACACCGCTCGGGTGAGTACCTCACAAGGTAGTGTGCATACTCGTACTGGGCAGGATGTGACCAAGGGTAGCGACGTGACTGTTGCCTTTCGCCCCACCGCAGCCGAATTGTACGAACCCCAAGACCAACTACCCAAGGAGGCTTTTACAACTGAGGGACGTATCTTGTTGCGCACTTTTGAAGGTGAAGACACAACCTACTTAGTTGCTACATCACTAGGTGAGTTTGAAGTGTCTGTAGCAAGTGATCGCATCCATATAAACGAAGGTGCTGCCGTCAAGCTGTGTTTGCCAGAAACAAGGTGTATCGCTTATGTCCACTAACCCGCAATCTAGTACAACGCCTGACCTACAGAAACACATTCGCAGCCGCCCTGGTGACGTTGCCCCTTATGTGCTGATTCCCGGTGACCCCGGCCGAGCTGAGCGCATTGCCGCTAAATTTGTAAAGGCTAAGCTCGTTGCCAACCACCGCGAGTACGTCCTTTACACAGGTCAGACCCCAGCGGGCACGCCTGTGAGTGTATGTTCTACCGGTATTGGCGGGCCGTCAGCCTCTATTGCGGTGGAAGAACTCACCCGCATTGGAGCAACCCACTTTATTCGCGTTGGCTCTTCAGGAGGGCGAAAACCAGATATGCCAATTGGCTCTGTGGTCGTTGCCACGGCTGCTTACCGAGGCGATGGGACATCCCATGACTACATGCCAGCACCGTTTCCAGCCGTTGCTGATTTAACGATTACCAATGCCCTCATGAAGGCATCGGCAGCACATTTGGGTAACCCGCCCTACAGCGGCATTGTCTACACGCGCGATGCATTTTATAGACGTGATAAATCTTTGAATGAGACCCTTACTGAGGCAGGCATCGTTGCGGCTGAGCAAGAATGTGCCACCATCTTTGTGGTGGGGTCGCTGCTCAAGGTTAAAGTGGGGGCCATCTTAGGGACAGATTCCAACATCTGGCTCACAGAACAACCACCTCAAGCCGAAAAAGAACGCCTCTACCAAGAGGTTGAAGCCACCATCATCAATATTTCCCTGGCTGCTGTTGACGACCTGCACGTGGCCCAGGAGGCTTAGATGGTTGACCTAGTTGTAAGCAACGTGATGATTGCTGATGTGATTAGTCAACAAACGTATCGAGGTTGGTTCAGCGTCAAAGAGGGTCGTTTTTTTGAGGTTGAGGCTGGTGACGCACCTGCTGACCTAGTTACAACCCAGCACGTTGATGCTCAGGGAAAAACAGCCCGCCCAAGCTTAATTGATAGTCACATGCACATTGAAAGCAGTCTGGTGACACCCAAACGGTTTGCTGAGGCCGTCCTCCCTTGGGGTACAACGACTATTTTGCAAGACCCCCACGAGGTTGCTAATGTGCTTGGTGCGGAGGGTATCCGCTGGATGATTCAAGCTAGTCAGGACATTCGCTTGCGCGTATACAGTTCAATCTCGAGCTGTGTCCCAGCAACCGCTGAGCACATTGAAACTCCCAACGCGCAACTGAGTTCTACCGATGTTCTTGCGCTAGCCCGCGAACCCGACGTTCTTGCACTTGGTGAAATGATGGACTATCAGGGTGTGATTGAAGGTGACACTGAGCGGCTGGCCATATTAGACGCTGGCAAAAGGGCGTCGTTGAGTCTCGAGGGACACGTGCCCTCACTTACAGGGCGTGACCTGTCACGCTATATTGCTCAAGGTATTCGCTCCAATCACACACTTATGACGCCGGAACGCCTGCGTGAACAATTACGCAAAGGTCTCTATGTGATGCTCCAAGAAAAATCGCTCACAGTAGATGTTGTGAACACAATCATGAGCCTACCTGACCGTAGCCGAGTAATCCTCATTACCGATGATGTGATGCCAGATAGGTTGCGGCGCGGGCATATGAGCCGGATCCTCGAGCTTGCCACATCGCTAGGTTGGGAGGCACTAGACGCCCTCGCATCGGCCACTCTCCGCCCTGCTAGCTACTTGGGATTACGCCACTTGGGAGCCCTTGTGCCGAGCTATCACGCAGACTTTTTCTTGAG
>JBCCBI010000393.1:0-5300 GCA_039034155.1 Deinococcota bacterium
ATGAAGGTTCACGCCGCCGTATGAGCAAGTACAGCGCGGCTACCTACTTTGACCACGTGCGTGTAAGTGACACAAAAGAATACAAGACCCCCGAGAAAATCAAGCAACTGTGGTCACAAGCCTTGGGACTCGAGCAATCAGAATTGGCGGTGGCATAATGCCCCGCCTAAATTGGCAACGCGACACGAGTGAGTCGCTAACTAGCGAGTCTTGGTTCGTAAATTTAGGGGCGCTCAAATTGCGCATAGACAACGAAGGTAAAGACCTTTGGTGCGCTTACGCAATTGTAGATGCTCACGACAAAGACGATTTTGTCACGGTATTAGAAGTTTTTGACAATACTTTTAGCGCGACTCAAATAGCTGTAGAAAACGCCGTTGAGGAATGGCTAAACGACGCGCTAAGGTCGCTGGAGTTTCCAGCATAATGCCCCGCCTCACCCTCAAGCACCTAACTACCCTCAAGCAAACTTTAGCAGGTCTAGGCGCGCAGATTGTGCGCTTTGACCGCAAGTACATCTACACCGACTTAGTGACACTTAGCCACGCTGATGCGTGGGGAATTTTGGAAGGTAATTAATGAAAGGCACAATCAGCAATAAACCAGATATCGCACTAAGCCCCGGCGTGTACGAAGCAGATTTATTGGAAGTAGAAGCTTGGCGTGCTGACAAATACCAACAAGAAGGCACAGAAGTCATCCTGAACTTCGTGTGGGAATTAGAAGACGACAACGAAGAAATGGTGCAAAACAACGACAACTTCATCCGCCTAACCCAAGGCCCTGATGGTATGCCCACACTTAATGAGCGTTCAAAGCTCTACAACCGCCTAGCCGCGCTGTACGGACAAAAGATTGACACTGAGTCTGACAATGTTGAATGGGAAATTGTATTCCCTCGTCAATACAATAGCGTTGAAGGGTTACTTGATTTACCACACTACAATGACCGCAAAGATGAGCAACCTGTGCTTGTAAAAAGCATCATTATCAACGACGGTGATGAGGAAGTTGAACTCATTGGCGGCACGGCACAAGTCAACATCATTGAAAAGGGTCAGTACTTCAATGTTGAAAGTGCTACAGCACGCGCACGTAAAAAGAAGTCTAAAAAGGTACGTGATATTGAACCTATCGCCGCCGACGAAGGCACGACAGCCTTACCCGTCTAATGCCAGCCACCGCAATCAACTACAAAGCCAAGCTTCTGTCCCTACCTAACGTAGGACAGAAGCTCTATAACCGAATGCTGCGCTCATTCGAAACAGATAATCCAGAGCGCGTGTGGCGCAAGTTGCAAAACAATCCCTACGCGGCTATAGCCGTAAATGGGATCGGCTTTAAGAAAGCTGATCGTTTTGCGCTAGAAGTGTTTGAGTTAGACCGTGACGACCCTGTTAGACACGAATATGGCAACAGGTACTGCTTAGAACAAGCTGGCGTGATGCACGTGCGACAGTTTGAAGCTGCACGCAGCAAAAATGACCTGTATGACGACGTGCTTAAGTTTGAAGGCGTCACAGTTGAAAAGGGCATGGTGTGGTTACCGCGTGAGCTGAAGGCTGAGTGCAAACTGGTTGAGTTTTTGCGTGATGTTGTTGAAACAATTGATGACGAATGGCTCGACCAGGTTCATCAAGACGCTCAAACTATCAATCTGCCTGGTGACCTAAACCGCGAGCAAGCCTTAGCCATCCAAATTGCTCAAACGCCTTGGATTAAATGCATGGCCCTCATGGGTGCAGCCGGTACGGGCAAAACCCACACGCTTGCAACTTTAGCTAAAGTTGCAGACAAGCAAAACCTGACAATGGCCGTCATGGCGTTCAGTGGTAAAGCAAGCAACCGCGCTAAGCAACTTCTTGCTGAAAATGGTGTACCAGACTGGCTGGTTGAATGTTCAACTATCCACAGGGGTATTGGTATTACGCCAGTCCATCCTAATGGTTCCATTAACGAGATTGAAGCTGACATAGTTGTGCTGGATGAAGCCAGCATGATTCCTAACTGGCTTATGGCTGCCGTCATCGGCAAACTAAAACCAGATGCCAAACTAGTCCTTGTGGGCGACCCTGCACAGTTGCCACCTATCGGCTACGGTCAGCCGTTTCAAGATTTTTTAGATGCTGGCATACCACGTGTAGAGCTTACGCAGAACTACCGTCAAGCAGATCAGCAAGCTATTTATGAGCTGTGTGATGCTGTGCGGAATAACGGTGAGATCCCAGCTTTCATAGACAACTTCTTTGCCGATGAAGCCGTGCAACTTTACGCGCGGTCAGTGGTAGCGGATAGAGAATCAAACAATGCGGTTTTAAATTGTTTTGAGGATCTTAATCCGCTCGAGTGGCAAGTCATCGCATGGAAAAACGATGAAGTAGAACACCTCAATATTGAAATGCAAAACATGGCTGACACCAAAAAAGGCGAATGGTGTTTCGACTACCGCGCTTACAGTTTGGCTCGTGATGATTTTGGCAACTGGCAAACTATCAGCGTACACCTCGGTGACAAAGTCATGGTCACGTCGAATGACTACACGCTGGACATTTTTAATGGCGAAACCTACATCATTGCAGGCATCAAAAACCACGCAGTAACTAAAGATAGCGATCCTATGAGCTGCCTTGTACTCGAAAACGAATCAGGTGAACAGCGCTACGTACCCATAGAAGACGCTAGCGACTTGCTACGCCTTGGCTACGCGGTAACTACCCACAAGGCGCAGGGCTCAGGCTGGCACACGGTAATTGTATTTCAATCTGAGACTGTTAAATTCAACAGCAAGCGCTGGTGGTACACATCACTTTCGCGTGCTGCTGAGCGCCTCTATGTGTTCACAGACATGGCAGCAAGCCGCTGGTGGGCCAACGCAACTGCTACAGAGAAACCCGTTAAATCCACACTGCTGAGACGGTTGGCTGCCTAATGAACATGCCAGTTGTCAACAACATCCCTAGGGCGCTTACCGAGCGTCCTCAGTGGGTGGTGTGGCGCTATGAGGAACGTGACGGTAAGCCCACCAAACCGTTGTATCGCGCTGATAATCCCGCAAGACACGCAAAGGTAAGTGATCCTAGTACATGGTGTGCGTTTGAAGTTGCACTCGAGCAGGTTGAGCGTGGTACTGCAGAAGGCTTGGGTTATGTGTTTACAGATGACGACGGTTTTGTTGGCGTAGACATAGACAAGTGTGCTGACGACGAGGGAGTGCTCAATAACGTAGCAACGGATATCACCAAACGGCTTAGCAGCTACGCTGAGTTTTCTCCAAGCGGTAAAGGTGTCCACATCTTTGTGCAAGGATCACTCAAAGGTTTGAAGGGTAGACGTAACGATAAGATAGGCGTAGAGATTTACACCAGTGGGCGCTACTTTACCGTCACTGGTGAACGCATACCCGACACACCTAGAAACATCAGAGCGCGACAGGGTGAGTTAGAAGCAGTTCACGAATTATACGTAGCCAAAAAAGATGCGCCCAAACAAGTAGTTAAGCCCACAGTGACAGCACAACCACTGAACCTGTCCACAGATGAGCGGCTAAGCAAGATGTTTGAGCGTGAGCCAAAAACGGTAACGCTCTACAACGGTGACACTGGTGTGTTTGGGGATGACAATAGCGCCGCTGACCAGTCTTTGTGTAACTATTTAGCTTGGTGGCTAAATTACGACGTAGCCGCGATTGATGAGGCGTTTCGTAAATCTGGTCTTATGCGTCCTAAGTGGGACAAGGTTCACTCGTCTGAAGGCGAAACATACGGACAGATGACGATTACCACAGCATGTGAGGGTAAATCACCAGGTGATGGGTACACGGGCGTTAATTCAAACCCTAAGCCTGTATTCACGGTAGTAGACCATACCCCAAACGACCTTACGTACTACCCCTACACCGACTTAGGCAACGCTCAAAGGTTGGTAGCGATGTTTGGAGAGTCCATAAGGTATACCCAAACACACGGGTGGCTTATGTGGGACGGTAAACGGTGGGTCTACAACGCCGAGCTTCACGTGATGCAGCTTGCCAAGCAAACTATACGCCACGGTTACGAACATGCAGACGGCAACAAAGACTTGCAAGATCACTACCGCAAAAGTGAGTCTCGCACCAAGCTAAGCAGCATGATTGACTTGGCACGCTCAGAGTTTGAAATCCTCACAGGTATTGAGGTGTTTGACACGCACAAATACTTGTGGAATTGCCCTAACTGCGTATTAGACCTTAGAACTGGCGAAACGCAACCGCACAACAAGCATTTATATCTCACACAAATGGGAGCCGTGAACTACGAGCCTGGACTCGTGCCAGAGCTGTGGCTATATTTCCAGAACAAAATCAACCAAGGCGATGATGAACTACTTGCGTTTAAGCAAGCCATGTTTGGCTACGCGCTTACGGGTGACATCAGTGAGCAGAAGTTTTTCATGGCACACGGTCAAGGCGCAAACGGGAAGTCAACGGAGCTTGAAACTGTCGCTGACATCATGGGTGACTATTCGCTTCGTACAAGCTTTGACACGTTCCTGCAAAAGCCTAACGACACATCACGCCAAGATATAGCGCAAATGCGTGGCAAACGCCTTGTAGTGGCATCTGAGGGTAAACAGAACGAAAACCTAAACGAATCCCTAGTCAAGTCTGTTACTGGTGGCGAAAAGATCATCGGTAGATTCCTTTACAAAGAACCTCACGAGATTACACCAGAGTTCAAAATCATTTCTGCTACAAACTTTTTACCTCGTGTTTTGTCACAAGGCACCGGAGTATGGCGACGGTTTGCAATCCTTCCATATCGCCACAATTTTGAGCTAGACACTGAACGCGACAAAAACTTTGGTGACAAGTTACGGCAAGAAGATGTAGCTATTTTTAGCTGGTTAGTACATGGCGCTAGAAAGTGGTTTGCATCCGGTCTACCCACAAGTGCTGCGATAGACGAAGCGATCAAAGATTACAAAGAGGATAGCGACAGGCTTGGTGATTTTATTTCTGAGTGGTGTGCCCACGATCCAAATAATTTTATGTTGACGAGAGATTTGTACGCAATGTATTTGGATTGGGCTGACCAAGCTCGTGAGCGTCACCCAGTTAAGCGACCAACTTTCAAAACAATGCTTGAGGAACGCGGTTTTAGACGCCACAAGCGAAACAACGGTCATGGCTATCTTGGTTTAAAGAGGCTTCCGGTGATGTTTATGTTCAAGTAGGTCTAGTCATGTTGATCGGGCTGGCAAGTAAAAACGCCATTCTGATCGTCGAATATGCCAACCAACTAAAAGAACAAGGTCTCAATACC
>JBCCBI010000394.1:0-5261 GCA_039034155.1 Deinococcota bacterium
GCGAATAAGTCGTCCGTGTGGGTTCATGGGCGTACCGGCATCACTACCTGCGACTATGGGCACATCAGCCTGCCAAGCTTCATGAATGTTACTACGGTGAGCATCGACAATGGGGCTTGTTTTGGCAACGATCCACTCAGGAATCTCGCTACCGCCTGTCACAATGCCTTCGGGAGCAGCTAGTGTTGGCACCAAAAAGCGCGTCCGCAAAAGGTCTAAAGATTCATCATTCCAGTGGTCAAATGCGCCGTGCTCAATGGTGTCGATACCTGCGCGCAGCGCGTTCAAAATGCCGGTTAATCCTTGGGCATGGGCGGCAGTGTGTTTGCCCTTTTTATGAGCTTCGTGGCTACCAGCGCGCATTTCTGCTTCGGTGTACGCTTCTGCGCCAGCTTGAACGCCCTTGGTAATAACACCCCCGGTAGCCATAAACTTAAGCACCTGCGCGCCTTGTTTAAGCTCTTCTCGAGCTGCCCAGCGCACACCGTCTACACCATCAGCTTCGCGCCCAAAATTATGTCCATGGCCGCCTGTCATGGTGATGTTGTGGCCACAGGACACAATGTTAGGTCCGCGGACGACGCCATTATTAACTGCAGTTGCAAGGTCGATAGCAAGGTTATGCGGGCTACCGAGGTCACGTACAGTGGTAATACCTGCTGCAAGCTGGCGTTTGAGGCTATGTAAGCCCGTAGCAACTAAGTGAACCATCCCTTGTTGCAAACAGCTTTCAGGACGCGCGCTACCATCCATACAAAGGTGCACATGGGCGTCTGTGAGGCCGGGCGTCACATAACCCTCTAAAAAAATATCATTAGAAGATGCTTGCACCTTAGGTGTAGGTAAAGACGCATCTTTTGCCTCAAATGAAACAATGCGCCCGTTGTTAACATGCAACGTGCCGTAGTGATGGATAGCTGTTTCTGGAAAAATAAATGTGCCATGAAAGCGTGTAGACGAGCTCATAACGCAAGTGTTACGCGTCAGACGGAGCTTGCAAGCAAGCTAGCTGACATGTTGGAGATTGGCTTTGAGACATTCAAACGCAAGTAAGGTATACATCTAGCTAGTTGCACTTACGCTATTGAGGCGTCTGAGTCCAAGGTTCGCCAGAAATAAAATACTGATGCATAGCGTTTAAGATGGGCCGTTCAGCATTGGAAAATTCATCTGGTCGAAACAAAGGGTAAAGCAGGACGTTGCGGCCAAGTTGCATGATCCTCGAGCGCGACATGGTTAATTCTAGCGTAGGTGACCAGCCGTTAGGAGGGTAGACAACATTATTATTAATGTCCCGCCGAATGGGTAAGGACACGCTCAAACTAACAACCAATAAAAGCGATACACAAACACCACCGAGTGCGCCCAGCAAACTACCAGTTAACGGTTTTAATTTGATAAGGTGCGCTAGAAAACGTCCACCAAATCCAAGCCCAGCAGCAAGAACCAAGCCAGCAATTAAGCTTGCACCTAAGTTTCTGTTTGCAAGTAACATTAAGGGTTTGTAAACAATAAGGCTACCTACCCCCACAACCAAGCCTGTCACATTGCGCTGGGCAGCGAGGGCAGTGACCACAATCATGATGAGTAAAAAAAGCGCGTCAAGCCACATTTAACTGCGAATATCATACCCCGCGTGACGTACGGCTGTCATGATATTTGCCATGAAGCCATCAACTTCGTCATCGCGTAGGGCTCGAGTGTCATCACGAAAGCGAAGCCGTAAGGCTAGGCTCTTGTGACCCTCGGTGATGTTACTGCCTGTATAAACGTCAAATGGCATTAAAGATGTGAGTTTGTCGCCAGCAGCTTGTTCTACCGTGTGGGACAGGCTCGCGTAGCTTACGTCAGTGGGTACAACTACGGCTAGATCGCGTTCAGCGTAAGGTTGCCGGGCAACGTCTGTAAAGTTTGTGGTGAGCTTGTTCAGAGGTAGTTGTAATTCTGCTAGATAAGTTTCAGGCAAGTCAAACGCAGCCGCAACACGCGGGTGAACACGCCCCATGTAGCCAACGTCACGTAGTTCGCCGTCTTGTTGTTGCCAGTAAACGCGTGCAGAAACCCCTGGGTGTAGATGTGGTGCGGAGTCTGCTGAGGCCGGCTCGAGCACAATCTCGCTGCCGGAAAGTTCTGCAAAAGCTTCCAGTAATCCCTTGAACACATAAAAGTCAACAGGTGTAGGCGCTAACCACGATCCTGTAACCCAAGTTCCTTGGATGAGTAACGTAAGGCATTCACGTTCATGCTCAGCGAACACGCGCCCCACTTCAAATAGAGCGAGACCGTCTTCGCGCTGATTGTTTTTAGCTGCTGCTAATAAGCCTGGATAAAGCGCCGTGCGTAACACGCTTCGTTCCACACCTTGCGGGTGGCTAAGTACCACAGTAGCTTCCGGTGCGCGGGCAGCCGCCAGTTCACTAGGTCCTGTAAACGCATAAGTGATGGTTTCTTGGAAACCCATCGCAGCTAGTCGGCCGCGCAGTGTACGGTGGGTGACGTCGTGCTCGGGTGGCACAAAGCTCATTTGCGGGATGGTATCGGGAATGCCGTCATAGCCTTGCATGCGGCTTACTTCTTCAATAAGATCTTCTTCGAGGGCAATATCAAAGCGCCAACTTGGAGCGGTCACTTGCCACGGCATAGCGCTATCATCAACTGTGCACCCGAGGGCAGTCAAGTAGCGTTTTTGGTCGGCTTCAGGAACCTCTAAATCCATTAAAAACTTAACGCGTTCAGGCCGAAAGCTTACCTTCTGCAAAGGTTTGGGGCCACCTACATCAACGAATCCTGGGTGACGTGTGCCACCTGCTAGTTCAGCAATGAGCTGCGCGGCTCGAGCTGAGGCTGTAGGTGGCAAATTAGGATCAACCCCGCGCTCAAAGCGGTAATGAGCATCGGTTGAAATACCGTAGCGCTTAGCTGTTTTGCGGATGGTCACAGGATTCCAGTGGGCCAGCTCGAGCGCCACGTTACGGGTGCCGTCGGTAACGCTATCATTTAAGCCACCGATCACTCCTGCCAGACTAATTGCCTCAGTATCCTGACTGCCAGCTGAGGTTGGCATACTGATGACAACATCATGATTACTGAGGGTTAGTTCGTCATCATTAAGCGTACGAAGCTGTTCACCTTTACTAGCGTTACGTACAACCAACGTTTTGTCCACCAGTGCGTCACCATCAAACGCATGGGAAGGATGCCCAAGTTCAAAGGTCACATAGTTGGTAATATCCACAATGTTGTTGCGAGGACGCAGGCCCATCGCCGCCAACTTGCGCTGGAGCCACAGAGGACTGGGCGCAACCTTGACACCCTCAATAACAGCCAGGGTAAAACGAGGGCAAGTCTCAGGATCATCTACGCGAACAGTGTAGCCAGTCTCCACGCTAGTGTCTGCTAAAGAAATCCCCTCAGCAGGATGATGTAGGGCGATACCTAACTTAGCTGCAATGTCCCTAGCCACGCCCAACAGGCTAAACGCGTCTGCGCGGTTGGGGGTAATTTCAAGTTCGATCACGGTTTCGATAGGCCACAGTTCATCAAGAGCATCACCTGGGTTAAGGTCGTCTCCGAATTCAATAAGCCCACCTGCGTAGTCATAAAGGCCAAGTTCTTTGGGACTGCACAGCACACCTTCACTGGGCACGCCCATCATCTCGCGGGCGTCTACAATAATGTTCATGGCAGGTAGGTGCGTGCCAGGTACAGCTAAGGCTGTGAGCATCCCTGCTTTGGTATTGGGTGCGCCGGTGACAACGGTGTGTTGACTGCTTGCTGTACTTACCTGGGTTTTGAGGAGGTGGTCACTGCCTTCTATGGGGTGTACTTCGTCAACACGGGCCACAACTACACCGCTGGGCGCGCCGGGCAATACATCGATAATGTCAACCTCGAGCCCAATCCCGTTCAAAAGCTGACTTAGCTCACTAATAGGTTGAAAGGCCAAGGTCGTTGTATCTGGCTTATCCGCCGCCATGAAACGGTCAAGTAGCCCTGCTTGCAACTCGGGCAAAAATTCTTCTAACCAACTGAAGGGGACGCGCATTTACAGCCTCCCAAACTGGCGCAGCACGCGCATGTCGCTGTTGTAAAGGTAGCGAATGTCGGGGATGTTGTAGCTCACTAGGGCCAAGCGGTCAATCCCAAAGCCAAACGCAAAGCCAGTGTAATTCTCGTATCCCACAGCCTTAAAGACGTTCGGGTGAACCATGCCGCAACCGCCTAGCTCGAGCCACTCCTCGCGGCCAGTTTTAGGGTTCGTCCACCAGATGGCAAACTCACCCCCCGGTTCCACAAAGGGGAAAAACGACGGTTTGAGCATCGTTTTGGTATTTTTGCCAAAAAGCTGGGTCGCCATTTGGGTGATGGCCCCTTTGAGGTCACCCATGGTGATGCGCTCGCCGACGACAAGGGCCTCGAGCTGGTGAAACATGGCCTCATGTGTTGTATCTACTGCTTCGTTGCGGAAAACTTTACCGGGCACAATGACCTTGAAAGGCGGCTTATGGGTTTCCATATAGCGCACTTGCATAGGACTCGTGTGGGTTCGTAGCACGCGCCCGTCAGTAGTCCAAAAGGTATCTTGCAAGTCGCGCGCGGGGTGATGGTCGGGCGTATTGAGCGCGTCAAAGTTGTGAAACTCGTCTTCTAACTCCGGCCCACTGCCCACGTCGTAACCCATGCTGGTAAAAATGTCGATAAGTCGGTTGGTAATTGTTGTAATGAGGTGTAACCCGCCGACGGAATATCCTACGCCAGGCAGGGTGACATCGACCCGTTCGTCTTCGAGAGCCGCGTCTAGTGCGGCTTGCTCGAGTGCGTGTTTGCGGGCGTTAATGGCCTCGGTCAGTTCACTTTTGAGGGCGTTAATCGCTTGTCCGGCACTGCGCCGTTCTTCGGGGGGCAGCCCGCCCAAGGTTTTAAGTTGCTGGGTTAACGCACCTTTTTTGCCTAAATACGCCACGCGCACATCTTGCAGGGTTTGTAAGCTATCTGCACTGGCAATATCTGTTAATGCTTGGTCTCGCATGGTAATCTCCTCAGCCGTCATAAATCTAGCTGTGTGTCTTAAAAAGTGATGCCATCATCTGGGCAGTTTTGTATCTATAAAGTTTGCGCGGTTATCGTTGCAGGCTGCTACAAGCAAGGTTAATAGTCAACTCAGCTATTAAATATCAACATAACTAAAGTCGGTTATTGTCTTGAAGGTCATACTGTCAGATTCATCCTATCCTGTTTGAGAAGATAAGCAATAAAAAA
This sequence comes from Deinococcota bacterium, assembly GCA_039034155.1. Taxonomy (GTDB): domain Bacteria; phylum Deinococcota; class Deinococci; order Deinococcales; family Trueperaceae; genus JBCCBI01. Next base: position 5,260 of record JBCCBI010000394.1, read on the forward strand.
AC
>JBCCBI010000395.1:0-5250 GCA_039034155.1 Deinococcota bacterium
CGCGTAGGCAACCTCTACCAATACCTCACCCTCGGCAGGTATTGGTTCACTCACCTCTAGTAGCTGTAATACGTTCGGCGCTCCAGTGGAGTTCATTTGTACAATTTTCATTGTCTATCCTTTCTAATGTAATCTCAAAGACCACATTTAAACATAAAAAATTTTCGCCACCTATCTTAAGTTAAGACCCAGCAAGCATGACCAACTTATCTTGGAGGATTGCCCAGCACAACTTTTTGCAATAGCTCTTCCAACAAATCATCTACGAAATAGCTTAAAGAACCTTTACTTTCCTGTTTAGGGCGAAGAATTTTGAACCAAGTGAGAGTGCTCATGCATTACGCCGATACTGCCGAACGGCTAGAGGTACAAATACCAGCAAAATACCCAGCATCCACCCTATCGTCTGCCATACGGCGGCAGGGTCCACACCTGGTGCGAGGCCACCCGAAGTAAGATAGCGTACAGCATCAGCCGTAAGTGATATGGGCTGAACATTAGCAAATGTTTGAAGCCAATCAGGCATGGTTTCGGTAGGTACAAATACGCTTGAGGCAAAGATCAGCGGGAATACCCATACATTACCCGCCACGCTAGCTGCCTCTGGATCCTTGACAAGTAAGCCAATATAGGCGCTTATCCATGAGAATGCATAGCCGAAAAGCACCACTAACAAGACAGCACCTATTGCAGCCAGTAAACCACCCTGAAAACGAAAGCCAATAAGCGTACCCACACCAACCACCAACAGCACTACAAACAAGTTGCGGGTACTGTCAGCTAGCGTACGACCAGCTAGTACTGCACTCCGCGCCATAGGCAAAGAGCGAAATCGGTCAATAACACCTTTAGATAAGTCTTCAGCTAAGCCAACCGTTGTTTGACTCGCACCAATAAGTACTGTCTGGACAAGAATCCCTGGAATGAGATAATTGACGTAATTTACGCCCGACGTATCAATAGCCCCGCCAAACACAAAGGCTAAAAGCAGTACAAATAGCACCGGTTGCAACGTGGAGAAAATAAGCAGTTGGGGTAACCGCACATAGCGTAACAAGTTGCGTTTGGTAAGCACACCTATATCACTTATTACCCAAGCAAGCTGCATAAGAAGGTTTTTATGGGTTGCTTTACGTTCTAGAGAGGGGTTACTCACGCTGTCTCCTGGGTCAATACGACCTTAGGTGTGCCTTTGTTTGTTAATGCCAAAAATACGTCATCCAGAGTAGGGCGACGCAGACTTACATCTTTTACTGTAATATTTGCCTCATCTAGACGCCTCACGGCTGTAAGCAAACTCTGTGTTCCTTCAGAAACTGGCAAGCTCAGTTTGCCTTCTTGTGATTCACATTTGTGGTCACCATCACTCACACCCTCTAGTGTCTGGACAGCTCGAGCAAGGTCTTGGGGCATTAGCTTTAGCTCGAGTACATCACTGGCGAAGCGGCGTTTAAGTTCGTCAGAGGTACCCTGTGCTATCACAGCACCGTGATCAATCACCGCAATGCGTTTGGCTAGACGGTCTGCTTCTTCTAGATACTGGGTCGTGAGGAGCAGTGTGGTACCACCTGCTACAAGGTCTTCAATAATGTCCCACAGGTCTTGACGTGTACGCGGATCGAGCCCAGTCGTGGGCTCGTCCATAAATAAAATCTTTGGACTGCCTACGAGGGATGCACCTAAATCCAAGCGACGGCGCATGCCCCCAGAATACGTTTTTAAGATGCGATTAGCTGCGTCAGAAAGTGATAAACGCTCTAAAATCTCAGTAGTGCGCCGTTTTACTTCGCGCCACGACAAGTGGTAAAGACGCGCTACCATCTCAAGATTCTCCCGCCCGGTCAAATTCTCATCCACTGCAGCGTACTGACCAGCCAAACCAATAAGGGGCCGCAAGCGCTCAGCCTCCTGCACTGGGTCAAGCCCGAGGACACGTACTTCGCCTTGATCAGGGTGCAAAAGGGTCGTGAGGATACGAATTAAGGTTGTTTTACCTGCCCCGTTTGGTCCCAATAAGCTCAACACTTCACCTGTGGGCACGTTCAAATTGGCACCATTCAGAGCGTGAACCTTACCGAACTGCTTGTAAACGTTCTTAACCGTAACGGCCTCACTCATAACTAGTAGCTAGCTCGAGTCGCACCACGCTGGGTAAACCTTGGTCCTGTGGCAATAAAGTACCCAATTCAGGTGGTGCCATTTGTAAAAACAAGCCACCGTCAGTCACCACATAAAGCCCCGTTTCGTCTCCTGCTACACCAAAAGCAGCAGCGGTAGGTCCAATAATTCCATTTTCGGCATTGCCCACAACTGTTTTGCTACCGTCTGGAGCAACCTTGAGCACGGTGTTAAAAGGATGTGTTGTAATGAACGCATTACCGTCTGGGTCAAACGCGAAATCGTCACCTGTTACGCCGCTTGTCACCACCTCAGGCTCACTTGCCGAACCATCTTCGTTCACAGGTACGCGGACAAAGTCACCTGATGAAGAATTAACAACAAAGAGGTCAGGGCCAAAGAACTTAAGTCCGTTTGCACCAGGAATGCCCTGCGGCCCTTGAGGAGCTAATAGGTCAGACTCGAGCCAGCTTTCTACCTCACCTGTACCAACGTCTATTCGCCAGACCTTGCCGAAACCGGAGTCAGCGGCGTAGAGAATACCTGCCTCGTCGAACGTAATGCCGTTAGGTACAGAAGGATTGGGAAATGTAGCGACAACATCGCTCGAGCCAGCCTCACTCAGACGTACCAACTCATACGTGAGCGAACTAAAATCATTCAAATCAAAGTCCCCACGCTGCACAGTGGCGTACAGCGTACCGTCAGGATGCAATGCCAAGGTGTTGGCGCCAATCTCAGCAAAAGTCCCTGTTTCACCAGTCGCCGTCTTGCGCCAAATCTCGCCCGTGCCACCGTCCATTCGTATTAGGGTAGCGTAGAGGTTATTCGCACCGTCTACCACCACACTTTCTAAAAAAGTACCTGGCTCGAATATAGCGATGACTTCGCTCGGTGCCAGTGCAAGCGGAGCATCATCGGGAAACGTTAAAGCAGGCTGCTGGGCACTTCCAAAGGTTAAACCTAGAACGGCGCAGCTTATAAATAAACTTAAAGTCTGTTTCACTTGTGTTTCCTTTCAAATAGCACGCGCTACTGAGACATTAGATTTTGAAGGTACAAACGTGCTGTCGTGCTCCATCCCTGTGAGGTCTTCACACAGGTGCCACACTACGCGCTGTGCGTTTGGGTCAAGGATGTCTTTAGGCCAGTCCATTTGTTTACTGTTTGTGTTGAAATACTTACCTGTTACGCCTGCGATTTTCGCACTAGAAGCCAGATATATACTTGAACGGGCTGCTTTGGCAGCGCTTTTGCCTGCGTCATCTCGAGCCATTAACTTGAATAGCGGAAAAAACGGCCGCATAAACCAAGGTAGGTATGACGGTGTCATGGCACGTGTCATATTTGTACTTGCGCCGCCAGGGTAACAGACGTTTAAGACAATGTCCGTCCCTTCTAAAGTCTCAGCAAACGTAAGACTCATCGCCATCATGGCTACTTTAGTGTTGGTGTAATGTTTAAGAGCTTGGAACCCTTTTTCAGCTTGTAAATTATCAAGGTCAAGTTGAGCACCAGGCATGCCACCTGTTACGTTGATGACTCGGGCAAAGTCGCTTTTTTTGAGGCTATCTAAAAGCAAGTGGGTAAGTAAAAAGGGGGTGACAACATTAACAGCAAAATCTGCTTCAACCCCTTCACTTGTCATGCCCAACTGACCTTCTAGGAGTCCAAGATTATTTATTAGCACATCGAGTCTATCGAAACTTGCTTGGAACTTTTCTGCTAAGCCACGAACCTCTGCTTGGGTTGAAAGATCTGCGAGGAGTAAGTGAATATTGTGATTATGGCTTTCCTGTTGAATGATCTTGATTGCACGCTCCCCCCGATGAGGGTCACGCCCTGTGACAATCACACGCGCGCCAAGTTTTGCTAGGCCAATAGCTGTTTCTCTACCGATACCACTTGTGCCACCCGTGATTAGGATTGTCTTATTATGCATAGTGGACTCCATACAGATTTTTGTGCATGACGCGATCTCGTTGATTACTCTTGAGCATGACTAAAGTCAACCCGAATAATTTCATAAGATGCACGCTCAGGTTCGTTGAGATAAGCGTTGATAGCATAAATTGCGTCGTCCCGAACCGCTGAGGTCGTCGCAGCATCAAACCCAGCTATGCTCTCCACAACACGCGCTGTCTGCCAATTATCATCACTCACAATACGAGCAACGACACCTGGCATTTCTTGAGGTGTTTGCGCGTTGGGGTCAGGAGTGCGAGCAGTTGCAATGAGATCGTTACCCTGAAAAATCAAACCGTCAGCCAGCAGGGGCCTATCAAGGTCAACAAGACTTAATGCACTTGGAGTGTCTAAAGGCACTTTGACAAAAGTTGCAGCAAAACTCACAGCGACAATCAGAAAGCCATCAGGATGGTAGTCAATACCGTTGCTACCAAACCCCCCTGCCATCAGTAAATCGCTTTCAATAAGTACAGATGCTTCTCCTGCAGGCGTAACTTTGTAAATAACGGAGTCCAAGAAATCTGTAACATAGGCGTTTCCATCCGCGTCAACCGTTACGTCATTAGCACCATTAACAGGGTTATTTGCAATTCTGCTCAGGTCAACTTGATGTAATACCTGCCCTGTTGCCAAATCATATATCCCTAAACCCGATTGAAATTCTGTCGGTGTTTCTTGTCTAACGAGCTCCTCGGCAATGTTGGCAACCAAAAGACGATTGTTACTTTGATCAATGTGGAGACCTAAACTTCCCTCGAGCCAACCATCTTGAATTAGTTCAGTAACCTCACCATCGTCTGTCACAGCGTAGACACTACCTGTATGAATTGATCCCACCAAAAAGCGCTCGCTAGCATCGTCATATTCAATGCCTTCTGGACCAATCCCTACTTGTGTAAAGACAATGCTCTTGGGCAGGTCAGATGTATTTTGAGCATAAGCCGCTAAAGACAAACCCAAAAAAAGCAATAAAATAAGTCGCAGATTTGCCTGTTTCAAATTACCAAACATCTTTTTAGATAGAAAGATATTAAAGTTATTAAACACTATACCTCTGGCAGAATAATTTGATTGAACACTAGGCTGACTTAAGTAAGATGTAAGCTGCATTATCTCCCTCCAATTTTGAATGTGGTCGAATAGATTACATTTAAATCCAAAAAA
>JBCCBI010000396.1:0-5236 GCA_039034155.1 Deinococcota bacterium
AATATAAAATAAAATAACAAAACTATATAACATAAAAATAAATGCGACTACTTTAGCAATTGCATAAGTTAGTGATACATATGTAATAGCTGATGGAATCTCCCCTTCACCCCTTCTCTACTGACGATGCCCTGAGGAACTTATCATCAGGCTGTAATAGGTTCTTATGTAACTGCTATTTTAATAATTGCACAACTGGCATCTAAATTTGTCTGAAGCAAAATCTTCGTTAATGTACTCAAAACGTTTATGTCCGCACTGCTAAGATGAGTCTGAGCTCAAGTGTGTAATGCCTAGATTTGTATGAAGGTTCACTTAACGTGTGCCGATGACAGCCTCGAGCTAAGTTTTCTTATCTTTCTATAGACCTCGTCTCAGAGAAGCCTCAAGGACAGCCTAGAGTACGAAATTTATCCTGCCAGGCTTATCTTTGCGTGCTAATGTTGTCTCATGAACGAGAGGGGGCGCTATGACACTACTCACAGGTTCGCTGTCACGCTTACTCAACCCTAAGATTGAGGCTGTCGGGCTCGAGATTGGCACAAGCGCTATTAAAGTAGTAGAGCTTCGGCCAGGTAATCCGCCTGGTTTAGTGTCATTTGGTATGCGCCCAATGCCACCCGGCTTGGTGCAAGAAGACCAAGTTGTCGATCCTGACGGGCTAGCCGAAGAAATCAAAGCGCTCTACAAAGAAGCTGAAATCAGCAAGCGTTTTGTGGTCACGGCGGTGAGTAACCGACTTGCAATTGTTCGTAATATTCAAATTCCAAAAATGAACGAAAAAGAGCTAGACGAAGCCATCAAGTGGGAAGCCGAACGCTATATTCCGTTTCCTATTGATGAAGTCACGCTCGACTATTACGTCTTAGACAACCCAGATGATATCGACGATGAAGGTGGTCAGCTCGAGGTTGTGATTGCCGCTGCTCGGCTTGATTTGGTCACTCAGCAGATGGAATATCTTAAAGGTGCTGGGCTCGAGCCTGTCGTCATTGACATTAAGTCGTTTGCCCTTATGCGTTCGTTGCGTGCTGGGCTTCTTGGAGATGCTATCAGCCGCACCTCTTTAACAGGGCAATCCTATCAAGACGATGAAGATGTCAACGTTATCTTAGAAATTGCTGCGGCTAATACCTCTATTACGCTCTTGCGCAATGACCGCTTGCTGATGAACCGCAACATCGGTGTCTCTGGGGATGATTTTACCTCAGCCATTCAGCGTGCGTTTGGCTTAGATTTTGACACTGCTGAAAGCGTCAAGCTGGACTACGGCACGGCGGTAATTCCTGATGAAGTTGACGATGAAGAAGAACTCCTCAACTTTGATGCCCGCCGTGAGCAGTACAGCCCCGGTAAAGTTTATGAAGCCTTGCGCCCTGTGCTTGTAGATTTGACAACCGAAATTCGACGTAGCTTAGAGTTTTTCCGAGTTCAAGCAGGCGATGTGGAAATTGGCCGTATGGTGCTTACCGGTGGCGGTGCTAAGCTCCCCGGTTTAGCTGAGGCTATTAGCGACACGCTGGAATTTCGGGTTGAAGTGGCTGATCCGTGGGCCTCGCTCAACGTTGACCGCGACAAGTTTGACCTTGCTTACCTGCAGAGCATGAGCGGTGAATTTGGCGTGCCTTTAGGCTTAGCGATGCGGGGGGTTAACCTTGATTAATGTCAATCTACTCCCTAAGAATTTACAACGCCGCCAAGAGTCTGGTATTTGGAAATTGCTTTATGTCGCTATTCCGCTTATCACCCTTGTGGTGATTGCTGTGATTCAAATTGCTGCCAATAATAACGAACGTGCCCTTACCGATACCCGCGACGGCCTCGAGATTGACCTTGCGCGGTTGCAGCCGTTTATTGAAGAGCAACAAGAGTTACAAGCGCGCCAGCAAGCCCTCAACGAGCTTATTGCTGTGGATCAAAGTGTGCGCCAAGGGCGAGTTGTGTGGTCAAGGGAATTGTTTAGCTTGCTCGAGACCTTGCCGCCGAGTGTGAACACCCTGGAGCCTGGTGTGATCTTTGATACATTATCGATGACCAAACAAGAAGAAGAATTTGATGCGTTTACAGCTAATATGGTTGCTAGAGTTAGCGGACGTGCTCGAAATTCAGACGTGCTACTAACTTACTTACGTATTTTAGAAAGTACGGACGTCTATGACTTTGAATTTGAAGGTGCTACGCAAGAGCCCAATCAACAGGTTACCGTTGATCAAATTGATCCCAATGCTCCATTTAACTTTGATCTAACTGTTGGCACTATTGTCGAAAATGCAATAAATGAGGACACCGCCAATGCTCAATAGTCTGCGTAATCTCAAACAGCGTGACTGGGCCATTATTGCCATTATTCTCACAGTGCTTGCAGGGGTAGCTTGGTGGTATTTCATTTACCAACCTACGCTAGATAGAATTGCTGTACTAGAAGACGAAATTGCTCGCCTCGAGACCGAAGTGGCGCGCGGTGAAGCTGCTCAGCGCAACCTACCAGCATTACGTGAGACTGTAGCCCGGCTCGAGGTTGATAGGCGCAGATTTCTTTCTGAAATCCCCAATGAGCGTGATCTAGCTATTCTTTTCTCATCATTGCGGAGTAACGCAGAAGCTACCGGCGTTACTTTTAGTGAATACACCTCACCCTCAGTTGATGAAGGTGATATCGACAACGTTCAGGAACTCACCTTTGATTTTACGACGACAGGTACCTACACGGAGACAGTAGCATTCTTACAGCTTTTAGAAAATCTGCAACGATTTACCCAAATTGAAGCTGTTGATTTATCACTTGATAACGATCTCAACGCAGGTGACCCTGAAATTAGTGCAAATTATACGTTCCGCGTATTTGTGTACACCGGCGATGACCCCGGAGAAAGTGAGACACTATGATATCCAGAGAGGCTCGTATCTTGTTTGCGGTCTTGTCTGTCGCGGTTAGTGCCTATGTATGGGTTAACTTTTTTGCTCAGTTCGGCTTTCCGGGGTCAACCTCTACAGCAGTAAGCCAACAAAACGACGAACCGCTAGCGCAGGCACCTAGTTCTAGTCCTAGCCCCTCACCTGCAACATCGCAAGCAGCACCCTCAGCAGCTAACAACTTAGACGCAGCACCCCAAGTAGCGCCTGTTGCCCCTTCGGGCGATGTGCCCGCGACCATTCCGGTCACTGTTGCTAGAGATGTTGAGGTCATCACTGTTCCTAACTTACCAACTGGACTCACCGGTGAAGTTGCTGTGCAGGAGCTTGAAGATGGCATCACACCAGAAACGGATGCTCAGACTATTGCCCGCTTACTTGAAGGCATTGATGGAGCTACAATTAATCCCTTTGCGGCGTTTGCGTCTGTCTCGGTACCTGAACAAGGTAGACCTGTAGAGGTTGACAGTAATATCATCGTCACCTTTTCGGAGCCCATGCAAGAAGGTACAACCGCAGCGGCATTCAGCGCGAGTCCGCCGATTGCGTGTGACTTTAATTTCTTTGATGATGGGTCAACGCTAGCTTGTGATCCTATTAACCCGCTTGCTGCAGAGCAGACTTATGTCATTACGATTGCTGAAACGGCAACGGATTTAGAGGGTAATCCCATTGGTACTGACCAGCAGTTTTCATTTTTGACAGGTACTGCTACTGATACCGAAGCGCCCACTATTGTTGACCGTTCAGTGATTACCCAAGAAGATCTAACTTCTCGAGTTGAAGCTGTGCGCGTCGCTGAAGAAGCTGAAGAAGCTGCCCGCCTAGCTGCTGAAGAAGCCGCTGCCCTCGAGCAAGCTGCCTTAAACGGTGAACCTGTCGTGGGCATCCCGCCCATTAACTTTGCGGAGAGTGATGGCACCATCCCACCAGAATTCCTGCCAACACCACCGACACCAGTAGCAATCACCCCACCCGCACCAGAACCGCAAGTGAGTCAGTTGCCCCGCACCCTGCCCGGTGGTACGCTACCCGGCGCGCCAGATGTCTTGCGCCGCTCAGTGCAGCAACCTAGTGCTGGTCGTTTACCCGGTGTCGTTGCCTTGCGCGTGCCCACCAGCACGCCTGCGCCTCTACCGCGGTTAAGTGCGCCGCCTACGCCAACGGTGCGCGTACCTACAACAGCACCTACAACTGGTATTCAAGAACCCTTGGCTCAAGCGCCTGTACCCGAACCGCTTACCTTTGCAAACTCGAGGTCCGGTGGCACTGCCCTAGGCATTTCGCCAGTTGCAGGAACTAGCAGCCTTGCGGGCTTTGTGCGCAGTAATGGCATTTCTTTTACAGGGGCTGTCCAAGGTCCGGTGAATGTAGGTGTGTTTCGCTCGAGCCAAGGTTCGTTTAGCGTGGTACGTGGTCGCGCCCTCCCCAACAGCACCGTCATCTTGACAGATGTCTCCGCTGAGCAAGCTATCCTCACCCAAGGTGAAGAGTCACTGACCCTCCCGTTAAGCCCCTAAGCTTTTAAGATTTACCACACTTTCTGCCCCTAGCGCGAGTGAGTTCTTTCACTTGCGCTTTTTTTGCTCAGAGACAGCCCTTTTTAGCTCTATAGAGGTGAAAATTTTGATGGTCATGGGTAGCGCCTCAACCTATGCTAATGGCAAGATGATGACTCTCAAAAGACTGACCTTAACCGCCGTGCTCATCTGCTGCTTGGGCGCTAGTTTGGCAAACGCACAACGACTTACTGCGTTACCCAACGATTCTCGTTTTGATACACCCATCACCCTAACCACAGCACTGGGCGGCGAGTCGCTAGGTGCCATCATCACAGCGATTGCTAACTCTGTGGGACTCACGCCTGTTTTGGAAGATGTGCCCGATGACCTCGTTAACTACGAGATTGTTGATCCCAAACCCTTTCGCCAGGTTTGGAACTTAGTACTCAGTCTAAATGGCTTAGATTACCAACTGCTGCCCAATGACATTATTGTTGTGGGACTTACTGAAGCAATTGGCACTGTAGGTGAGCGCCGGTTTGTTGCTGGTGAAGAGATACCCCTTGAAACGCGCTTTTATTTCACGCGTTTTGCGGAGCCAGAGCAAATTGAAGAACAACTCAATACCCTTATAAGTAATATAGATACTGATGACTTACTTGTCTTCTGCCAAAAAAGTAACCTGTTGGAGCTCCCCGTCTTCTTTGAAAGTAATGCTTTTTCGTTCGATTACCTGCCCGTTTTGGCTCAAATACACATTCACGGTACGTCCAGGATAGCCAATATTTTCTACTTCAGCCACTACCGGAAACTTATTTCCC
>JBCCBI010000397.1:0-5212 GCA_039034155.1 Deinococcota bacterium
GAAAACGGCAAAATGGTTGAACGTTGGGCAGTTGATGACCTGTTAAGTTTGGTGGCGCAAATGGGCTACCCTGTGCCGAGTTGGGAATAATGCAGATGATGCGAAGATTATCTTTCATGCTGAGATTAGCCGTGAGCGTAAATCTATGAGACTCACCGGCAAAAAAATTGGCGTGCTCATCGAAAGTGACTTTTACGAGCCAGAAATCTTCTACTACCAGCGCCGTTTCCCTGAAGAAGGTGCAGAACTCGTGTTTATGAGCCGCCTCTGGGGACAAGACGCCCTCACCTTTAATGGTCACGAGTTTCGCGCGCCCTTTTATTGTGACAGCAGTTTTGAAGGTTTAAGTGATGATGATCTGCGCAGCTTTGATGCGCTAATTGTGCCGTCTGGCATGGTGTCGGACAGGCTTCGTTATAGCCCTGACCCGGTGAACGAGCTTGCGCCTGCAGCAACATTATTAGAACGTGCTTTTTCTGAACCGAGCATTCTCAAAGGCATTATTTGCCACGGTATGTGGCTAGCCTCGCCGATTTCTCACGTGGTCAAAGGGCGCAAGGCAGTGGTTCATAACAACCTCTACGGCGACGCGCAAAACATGGGTATTAACTACGTGAATGAAGATGTGGTGGTGGATGGTGACTTGGTGACTGGGCGCGAAGGCGGCGTGTGTCACTTATTCGCTCGCAAAATCATTGACATTTTGGCCGGAGACGCAGCATGAAGGTTGCCTTTTCACACATTGGTCTCAACTGCAAAGATATGGCTGTCACCGAAGCGTTTTACACCAAGACATTTGGCTTTAAGCGTGCCCGCGTCTTTGAAATTGGCGAGAACCCTGGTGACGCTCAAATAATCTTCCTCAAACTGGGGGAGGTTTACTTAGAACTCTTCGCTGCAGACAGTAATGGTCCTGCGCACGAAAATGACGGACCATCGCAAGCCGGTGTGATTCGCCATTTAGCGTTTCAAGTTGATGATGTGGACGCGGTGCTCGCTAAGTTGGATGACCCCGACATCACCTTAGGTCCAGCTACCTTTGACGACTTTATTGAAGGTTGGAAAACGGTTTGGATACGCGATCCCGACGGCAACATTGTGGAGATTAGTCAAGGTTATAAAGATGATCCCGCACTCGTTGAATCTTAATTATCAGGGTTGATGCCTTGCTTAGAAGATGCCTCATGGTCACGATGAGTCTTAACTTAATAGCATCAAGTGTTAGTTACAAAGGATGGATTTAAGGCATCAGTTTGAGAAGTTATAGAGGTTGATTTCATCTTTAGAGATGCCTCGAGCACATCGTGACAGAGTACTGAGCAACTCATATTGATGCTCGTGATTGATTGATAGTGACAACCTAAGCCTAATTCTATAAGACTAAATTCAAACCCCACCAGCACCTTCACAGGAGCATGTTTATGGTTAATGCATTAGATAACATCAACTTTACCTTTTCGGACACAATTGCGGGGTACGTAACCTCGTTTGATAAAGAAACACGTACGTTTGAGGTCGAAACGAGCGGTAGTGATAGGTATACCGTCACCTTAAAAGACAATACCTACGCCCGCATGGTGCGTAACTTAGGGGATCCTTATTACGACTGCACCGGGCTTATTCACGATTTACTTGTGCCGGGGCGCTACCTTTACAGTTACGGCGTCTACTATCCGGTTGAGGACGGCTTTGTGTTTGAAGCGCAGTTTTTAGTCTTTGTAGGCCGCAAGGTTAACGAATACACCTTTGAACGCCCGGACTGGTGGGTGCGGCAAATTGAGGAACTGGGTGAGTTCTATTTACGCGCCCAATTTGGAGATGTCGTCGATGCAAATGGCGAGATTGACTACGCCAACTACCGCACAACCATTTCTCTAACTGGCGAACGGGCGACTGATAACTACCGCCAAGAGACGGATACCATTAGCCGCTTGGTTTACGGCTTTGCCAGCGCTTATATGCTGACTGGTAACGACTGGTTTTTGGAAGCTGCTGAAAAAGGCACGGAGTACCTGCGCGAGCACATGCGCTTTTATGACCTAGACGAAAATATTATTTATTACTACCACGGCATTGATGTACACGGACGGCGCGAGACGAAAGTCTTTGCCTCTGAATTTGGCGACGATTATGATGCCATTCCTGCTTACGAGCAAATTTACGCGCTAGCTGGACCCGTGCAAACCTACCGCGCGAGTGGCGATCCACGCATTTTGCATGACGCGGAACTAACTGTGGATTTGTTCGACAGGTTCTTTTTAGATAAGGACAAAGGTGGCTACTTTTCGCACCTGGACCCCATTACCTTGGACCCACGCAGTGACGCCTTAGGTGAAAACAAAGGTAAGAAAAACTGGAACTCGGTGGGCGATCACGCGCCTGCTTATCTCATCAATTTGTGGCTAGCAACGGGTGAAGAACGGTATGAGAAGATGCTCGAGTACACCTTCGACACCATCACTGAGTACTTCCAAGACTATGACAATGCGCCCTTTGTGCAAGAAAAATTCTTTGAAGACTGGTCAGCCGACAGCACCCACATGTGGCAACAAAACCGCGCGGTGGTGGGTCACAACCTCAAAATTGCCTGGAACCTCATGCGCATGTACGGGCGCAACCCCAAACCGGAATATGAAGCCTTTGCGCGCAAAATTGCTGAACTAATGCCCAAAGTTGGCAGCGATGAACAACGCGGCGGCTGGTACGACGTCGTGGAGCGGGTAGCTAACTACGGCAAACATCACTACGCGTTTCACGACCGCAAAGCGTGGTGGCAACAAGAGCAGGGTATTTTAGCCTACCTGATTTTGCATGGCGTTTTAGGGGATGATATTTACCAACGCATCGCCCGCGAATCAGCGGCATTTTATAACGCGTTCTTTTTGGATCATGATGATGGTGCAGTGTTCTTTAATGTGCTTGCGAGTGGTATTGCCTACCTCGAGGGTACGGAACGCCTCAAAGGAAGTCACTCTATGAGCGGCTATCACTCGTTTGAGTTGTGTTATTTGGCAGCCACCTACACCAACTTGCTTATCACCAAACAGCCTATGACCTTTTACTTTAAGCCGCTCCCTAACGGGTTTCCAGATGGCATCTTGTGAGTTTCGCCCGATATTTTACCGCCGGGTAGCGTCAAACTGACTCAGGTCTGGATTGACGACAAACCTTACACTAACTGTGATGCTGACGCCCTCACGGTGAGCTTGCCCGAGCGGGATATGCGCGTGACCGTTAAAGTGACGCTCACCCCGGTCGCTCAGGAGTAGGCTCATGACCATCACCACAGAAACCGTTGAGGATGTTGTCGTCGCCACCTTAAGTGGCGATATTGATGGCAAAACTGCGCCAGATGTTCAACAACAACTTGTACCTATGATTGAGGCTAACAGCACACTCCTGTTAGACATGTCTGGTGTCAGCTATATGTCCAGTGCTGGGCTTAGGGTCATGTTATTGCTTTACCGCCAAGCTGCCAGTCAAGACGGTAGTATCGCCCTGGCAGGACTCTCTGAAGATATTCAAGATGTCATGTCAGCAACAGGCTTTTTGGACTTCTTCACCATTTGTAGTGATGTACCTGAAGGCGTGCGCAAGCTCAAAGGAGCATCGTGAGTTTTCGTATTGATTATTATCCAACCCACACGCACGAAGGCTATAAGTTGCGTACCGGGCATCCCCTGCCATTTGGTGCCAACGTTGTTTCAGGTGGTGTCAACTTTTCAATTTTTTCGCGCCATGCGTGGTCGTGCAGTTTAGTGCTTTTTGAAAAAGGTGCTCCTAAACCCATGGTAGAAATTCCTTTCCCCGAGGAGTTTCGCATTGGCAATACCTACGCCATGATTGTCTTTGATTTAGATCCGGAAACGATTGAATACGGCTACCGGATGGATGGCCCCTTTGACCCAGATGCTGGTCACCGCTTTGATGTAAATAAGGTACTTATGGACCCTTACGCCAAAGTCATTGGTGGGCGGGATGTGTGGGGGACGCAACCGGATTGGAACGCAGCCTACCCACACCGAGCAAGACTCGCGTTTGATGATTTTGACTGGGAAGGTGATAGGCCGCTCGAGCTTCCCCCCGAAGACCTTGTGATTTATGAAGCCCACGCGCGCGGACTTACTAAGCACCCATCTTCTGGTGTGAAACACCCAGGCACCTTTGCGTCGCTGCGGGAAAAGATTCCGTACTTAAAAGAGTTAGGTATTAACTGCCTCGAGCTACTGCCTATCTACGAATTTGACGAGTTTGAGCACAGCCGCGAAAACCCTGAAACAGGCGAAATGCTTATGAACTATTGGGGCTATAGCACCGTGGGTTTTTTTGCACCTAAAGCAGGCTATGCAGCCACGGGCAAGCTAGGCATGCAAGTTGACGAGCTTAAAGCGCTGATTAAAGATCTCCATAAAAACGGCATAGAAATTCTGCTAGATGTTGTCTTTAACCACACTGCTGAAGGCAACGAGCACGGGCCCACCATCTCCTTTAAAGGCCTTGACAATCAGATTTACTACATGCTGACGCCAGAAGGTTACTACTACAATTTTAGTGGGACAGGTAATACGCTGAACTGTAACAACCCGGTCGTGCGCGACATGGTGATTGACTGTTTGCGCTACTGGGCAGCGGAATACCACATTGACGGCTTTCGGTTTGATCTTGCCGCTATCTTGGGGCGTGACCCGTGGGGCGCGCCACTATCCAATCCGCCTTTGCTCGAGAGTCTCGCTCACGACCCAATCTTAGCCAAGTGCAAACTCATCGCTGAGGCCTGGGACGCTGGCGGCCTCTACCAAGTGGGTAGTTTTCCGTCTTATGGGCGCTGGGCAGAGTGGAACGGCAAATACCGTGACACTGCCCGCAAATTTTTAAAAGGTGACGAAGGTCAAGCAGGTGAGATGGCGCAAGCACTTATGGGCTCACCCAACTTGTACGGTCAGCGGGGGGCTACAGCGTCCATTAACTTCATCACTTGTCATGATGGGTTCACCCTACACGATTTAGTGTCTTACAACGATAAACACAACTGGGCAAATGGCGAAGACAACCGCGACGGCAGCAACGACAACCTCAGTTGGAATTGCGGCATAGAAGGTGATACCGACGACCCAGACGTGCTTGCACTGCGCAACCGGCAAATGAAAAACGCTATGGTGATGCTTTTAATGAGCCAAGGTGTGCCGATGCTGCTGATGGGTGACGAAGTTGC
>JBCCBI010000398.1:0-5204 GCA_039034155.1 Deinococcota bacterium
AAAAGACCCTTCCATACTTATTCTGGACGAAGCTACCAGCTCTTTGGATGCTGAATCGAAGTGACTTGCAGTGTTCTACAGATGGCATCACATTTAATACAGCTACTTGTGCTGGGGCAGGTGTTACTCATGTGCGTGTGGTGTACGACGAGACAACAGCAGTTCCTGTAAGAACACAATACAACGTCAACGAAATTTTGACTTTACAGTTTGTGGCTCGAGTCCCCTAAGCATTAAATAACCTAAGCAAACCCTCGAGACAACCATCAACGACCTCAGAAGGCACTTATTTGCACGATGCCTTCTGAGGTCGTTTATCAGTTCAACCCGTCACAATCTCAACCATGCTTGACAAACCTCCCCCCACCGCCCATAATCACCATGAACCACTTAGAGGAGGTGGTGCGCTTATGACAATGATTGTTACAACCATGACTGTAGCCAGAAATTTTAGACTCGAGCACCAGCCTTCGGGTTCCCTCATGCGGAGTTAGTACCCCATGTTGATATGCTGAATTCTTATCTCAAACAGCTTCCCCGCTGGTGCTCAACGCCCTTTTGTGTGCTTAACAAAGCACATCTTTGGAGGAAACGTTGACGCAGCAAAATTCTGATGATTATGACCTCTACGACCTCGAGGACATGGCCAATGACAGCTTCGAGAAATACGACAAACGCAAAAAAGCACGCAAACCACGTGGCAAATTGTGCTTAGACAAACTCAAGCAAGAAGGTCAAACACAACCTGACAGCCCCGACACAACCTTACAAACGCTGCAAGAGCAAGGGTTTATAGATGAGGTCTTGCTCGAGCTCAAAAGTGGCAAAGAAGCCACTGTCTATTTAGCCAAAGGCAAGCTTGGGTTAGTTGCTGCTAAAGTATATCTAGACCGTGACGTACGCAAGTTTAAGGACGATAACATCTACCGTCAAGGTAGGCGCTTTACCAACGCCCAGTACAAACACGCTGAGTATGAAAAACGGCGCAGCGGTGCCGACATCAACCAAACGCTGTGGATTTTCCATGAATATATGCAGCTATGGGAATTTTATGATGCTGGTTTACCTGTACCCAAGCCACTTATCGGCCCGGGAACAGACGAATATGTGCGCGCTGGACGTGTTGTGCTTATGGAATATCTAGGTGATGACGACGGTCCCGCACCTCGTCTCGCGGATGTACGCTTAACTGAGGAAGAAGCCCAGCGTGCTTGGCAAGAAAGCCTTGACATCTTGACAAAGATGCTCAAACTCGGCAAAATTCACGGCGATTACAGCACCTACAATTTACTGTGGTGGGATGGTCAAGTGTATGTGATTGACTTTCCTCAAGTGGTCAACATGAGTGACAACAAGGCTGCCAAGTCGCTTTTAGAACGCGATGTTATCTCGTTGTGTAAATCGTTCCGATCACATGGTATTGACGCACGTCCTGATGCCGTGCTGCGAGATTTACAGAGAGTCTTGAGATAGCGAGTTTTGAGATGACTTTCTTGAGCTAATTACAACTCACCACACGTTGCTAATTACTATGCCGCGCCTCGAGCAATTCTATCAAGGCGCGGCATCATTTTGAGGATGGTCTTTATGCAACTCATCTTGATTCGCCACGCTGAAACTCGCCAAGACCCCAATGTCTCCTCACATGAGTGGCAGCTTACAGCGAGTGCTTACGATGCTTGTGCGCAGCTCGCCAATGAGCTTAGGGAGGATGAGTTACAACGCATCGTCACCAGCAATGAATTTAAAGCCACCGAAACCGGGCGCGTTATGGCCGAGCAATTGGGGATTCCGGTAAGCCAAGCTGACAACTTGCATGAGCACGCACGCGAAGGCTTTCCGTATGTTGCGCCAGATGTTTTTTTCAATACGCTACACAGGTTTTTTGATAATCCTAATGTGTTGGTCTTTGGACAAGAAACAGCGAATCAAGCTGCTGTACGTTTTGAGAAAGGCGTTCAGCAGGTGCTCGAGACACATCCACACGACAAGCTAGCCATCGTCAGTCATGGCACGGTGATGTCGTTGTTTGTGGCGAAACATAACCCCATAGATAGTTTTACATTCTGGCGGGCGCTAACGATGCCGCATATGGTGCGGTTGTCTGTACCAGAGTTCAAGTTGCTCGAGTCAGCTTCATTAGACTGATGCTTAGACGGCTCGAGCTAACACCCCATCAAGCTCGTTATACGCAGTCAGGATTTGCTCTGCTGCTGAGCTTATCTTGTAATAAACATGCTTACCGTTGCGTTGCGTTGTGACTAAGCCTGCGTCTCGCAACCAACTTAAATGCTGCGAAATTGCACTCGGGCTCACCCGAAACAACGCAGCCATGTGGGCCGTGGTTGCTGGCGTAACAAGGTGTTTAAGCAACTTAGCCCGCGTTTCTCCTAGCAGTTTGTTGAGCGCGTCACTAGTGGGAACTGGCTCTGGGCACCACAAGCCGAACGTTCCTCTTGCTCCGTACTGCATGGTTTCTTGCCATGGTGGGTCCAGCATGACCGAGCGGCTCATAAACACAGACGGAATAAGGAGCATCCCGCGCCCAGTTAAATCAACATCACCAAGGTGGCAATACTCTTTTAATTCCATGCGTTGGTCACTATAGCCAACATTCACGTGTAGGTCGCGAAATACTTTGCTTGGCCCGTACAGAGCAAAGGCTTTAGCACGGTACATAATGTCTGCCTCGAGCAAGGCTTGAATACGTGGCCAATGAGGTTCCAGGGTCCGCTGCCAATACGTCCAAAGTGTTTCTGCGAGTTCCTCTAAAGCTCTTTGCGGGTGCTTTTGAAAGGGTGCAAGCTGCTCGAGCCATTCATCTATTACAGGATCTTGACTGTCTGAGTAGCTGATGACATTGTCAATATCTTGCTGAACAATACGCGGGTCAACTTGGACAAGATGCTCGAGCTCGCTGCGTAAATTAGGTATGGGTGTTGTTGGTGGCGGCGTTAAAAAATCAGGATAGGCACCCTTACTGTGTAAAATTAGCGCATCTAGTAACCGCATATCTAGATCTTCAAGTGCTGCTTGCGTCTCGCGTATCCACGGTAGGTGCAAGGGTGCCAAAGCCGGTTTATGCAAAATCCGGTAGCTGGCCACCGTTTCCCACAGCGCACTAAACGCAAACCGCGTCTGCACTAAATCTTGGGTTGAAAAATAGATGTTTGTCACGCGCGTTCCTTTAGTAACAGAAAGGGTCTAGCAGCAGAGAGGGTCTTCTGTGTACACCTCGGACATATTCATTGTGCCAGATACTCTGAGAACCTCGTGTAATTGCGTATCATGGTTGCTGCTAATATTTTTGAGACTCACGTATTTAAGACTGAGGTAGCTAGGGTTTAACTTACTTGCCAGGTTTACGAGAACATCTGCTAAACGGTGACGCCAAGGCTGACGCGCCTCCCGCCGAATCTGATGAAGTTCTGCTTCCCGTAAATATTCAAGCTGTTTTTCTTTGGCTACGCGAACCATCGTTTGATGAGATAAACTCATGTCGTCCTCCTTGGGCTCGAGTATGCACGCAATACAGGCAATCAGGCTAACAATTAAGCAAATGCCTTAATCGTAGGCAGAGTAAGTCAGTTAGGTAGAGCCTAGCCTTCCTTTAAGGTCTCGTGACAGAAAGTGGCTGAACTATTAACTGGTATGTTTCAGGTAAGTTGTCAGTAAAGGGAGGAAAGGTATGCAAGTCTCCAGAAATGATGACACTTGTTCCTCTTAAGCTTGTTGGTGTTATTTCAACACGGTAAACGTATCTGTCGAAGTAGACGCGACCGTCTCCTAGAAAAAATTGGCTTTCGTAGAGATTGCGTTGTCTGCCGTCATAAAGGTTATCGTAGGGTTTTACAAGAACTCTAAGTTCAGCTTCTGAGGCTAAATTGATAGCCGAAGAAGGAAAGCTGACCCAGACTTGTGGACCTATTTGGGTTACAACTTCGTCGTCGTATTCTTTGAGGTAGTCATAACGATCTGGAGGTGCTTCATAGGCTTCTTCCGCTAAGGTAACAACAACTTGTTCTTTCAAAAAACCAGGCTCTACTCTAGCAGACGCAATCCTCTCACCATTGTCATCTTCTATATAAATGAAGCCACCCTCAGCACCAATAAAGCCTTGGTCTTTGTGCTCACGAAAATCAGTATTACCTGCAGATTGGCTTTGAATCATCACATCTTCCAGCCGAATCTGTGCTCGGTAACTCATCACACCGGACGCTACACCCATATTAGACATATGAACTACCATCACAAGTAAAATCGTGGAAATTATGTGATTCACGTTTTTAATCAGACTAGGCACCATCAATGTCATTCACCCCACACAAGAAATCATCTCACGATAGCAATCTGAACGTGTTTGTAAATTGATACCTCATGCACAGATCACTCATATACATTTGTACTTGTTGGCAATACATCTATCCCTAAAAATTACCGTAGACCAGCGTGCTTGTGTCACCCACATAAATTAGATACACTGAATGCGCTCTGACAGCAGGTGTACTTTCACTAGCAAACCAACATGTCTAAATACGTTATAATTAGTGTATCGCGTTACATTTTTTAGGCTTGAGACGTTTGTAAATTAGCCACAATTCAATTGCGTAAGTCAGTACGCCAGTCAAGTCTGTCTCTCAGGTGTCAACAACGTAGGTCGCTAGTAGCCACACACACGATAAACATGCTATGGTACAGCGCTGGAAGCTACTTTGAGGTCATCATTTTGAGGCCCTTTTTACATACTCAATGACATTACCTTTAAATTTTCAAGTTCAAAGTAAATGAACACAAGCTAGCATAAAATTCCTCATACATTTAAGTTTTAGTAAAATAAGCACATCCGGCACGTATCAGGTGCACAACCCAAAATAGGCAAACCACGCTGAATGAACTGATAGACATAAGCAGGTCAGCAGGTTGCCGCAACTCAACAAGGTGGTGATAACTGTGGCATGGTTTATAGGTTTGTTGTATTTATTGGTCATACCCTACATCGGCTTAATGCTGATGGTGGTGGTCGGTATGTTCAGGTTGCGCAAGCACCCTAACAATCCAGAAACGCCTTCCGTTAGTGTGATTATTCCCGCGCACAACGAAGAAGACAAACTTTATGGGACGCTGGAATCCCTCTCAAAACGGGGGGAGAGCATCACATCCTTGCCAACCGGCCCGTATGTGGGATCGGCGATGGCATAGGTCGG
>JBCCBI010000399.1:0-5203 GCA_039034155.1 Deinococcota bacterium
GAGCGAGGTCGTCCTGGAGCCGCCCGTCTTTGGGCGCATGAGAATCGACGCCAAGAGCATGACCGTAACATCAATTAGAGCCTTGCGACCGGCGACAAATGACTCCACTGCGGAGGGCTCGCAGTTGAAACAAGTTTTACACTCATAGAAACCTCAACTTTGTATATATAAAAATCATACAACACATCAGAAAAATCACTATCTGATGGGCAAAGCGTAGTGATGTAGATGTTTGAGGAGCCCCTGTAGCATAATGTAGAGCTGAAACTTTGACTCACAACTTAGCAATTAAGAATGCTCGAATCCACAAACGTCACACCATTAATGTTATGTCTCACGCTAGCCATTATTAACTAGTAAAATAGTTAATATGAAGCTATGCACTTAAACCTTTCGATGAATAGTCTTATTTCAATTGGAGAGCAGATTAAATCTCAAATAAGGCACCTAATAGAAGCCGAACAACTCGAGCCAACCCAACAACTCCCCACAGTTAAAGAACTAGCTAGCTCATTAAATCTAAACTACAACACCATCGCCGCTGCCTACCGCGCACTAGAACAAGAGGGCTACCTCGTCCAAAACCGGCGGGCAGGTACTAGGGTTGCAGATACGCCGCCACAGCCTCTTGAACATGTATTGCTAAGTCATCTTGGTTCACGCGTTGCACAGGAAATCAAACATCATGACTTAAATGTTGGTGACGTTCTCAAAACCATCACGACACAGGTTGCTTTAGACGTGAAAGCACAACCCTTGCGAGTGGCTGTTCTTGCGCCATCTCCTTTGGATGCCCAACAAGCTGCCGAACGAACGGGAAGCATCTTGGGGGATGACTTTAACTGTATTCCTATGACCCCAGATCACTACACTAGTGCTGACTATCACCTCACTGTGGTTGACTCAGCGTTGGCGAATGCGTTACGTGCCACAGCAGATGTGATTCCAACCTCAACCCAGACAGACAGTTGGTACAGCCATGAGTTTCCAGCTGGAGCTGATTAGGTTTGTAGTGACAAGATATCCATTAATCAACATGTGGTTTAAGAGAGGACATTGAATGGTAGATGATGTGTTGGCACCGGAATATTTTTTGGATGCATTTCCGCGTGAAGGCTTTCCGCGTTACGACTGGATAAATAAACCTGACTTGCCTGCTGAGGTCTGGACAACCGAGACGACCCACCGTGATGGTCAGCAAGGCGGCTTGCCCCTCACCAGTGAGCAGAGCATTACCATCTACGAATTGCTATGTGACTTTACGGGTGATTCTGGGGCGATTCGGCAAGCGGAGTTTTTTGTGTATCGGGATTCGGATAGGCGGGCGCTAGAAGGGGCGCTCGAGCGTCACGCGTCAGGTGCGCCTATTGAGCCCACCACCTGGATTCGCGCCAAAGCAGATGACGTGCGCTTACTAACCCAACTCGGCATACACGAAACGGGGATGCTCGCCTCGGCTTCGGACTACCACACCTTTCACAAATTTAACCCCGGTGGGCGTAAGCAAGCTGCTGAACACTATTTGGCGGCGGTTGAACTGGCGTTAGATGCTGGCATTCGGCCGCGTTTGCACCTAGAAGATGCTACTCGAGCACCCATGGACTTCATGCTGCCTTTTATTGAGGCTGTCATGAAGCTCGCTGAACCTTTTGGAGTTGAGCTACGCCCTAAATTTCGCGTTTGCGACACCATGGGCTTGGGTTTACCTTACGACGATGTAGCACTACCCCGCAGTGTGCCGCGCATATTTAGAGAGTTACGTAAGCTTGGCTTAACGCCAGAGGACCTCGAGTTCCACCCTCACAACGATACCTGGATGATTGTGCCCAACTGCCTAGCCGCCATTCGTGAAGGCTGTGCTGTCATTAACGGAACTTGTCTGGGTAAAGGTGAACGGACTGGGAATGCACCGCTCGAGGCCGTCATCATGCACTTTTTAGGCATGGGCTATTTTTCAGACGATAAGCCTAACTTTCACGCGCTCAACACACTTGCTGACCTTTACGCAGACCTTAGTAAACCCCTACCTGACAAATACCCGCTTTACGGAAAAGATGCCCACCGCACTAGAGCTGGCATTCACGCTGACGGCCTCAACAAATTTTGGTGGATGTATGCACCGTTTGATGTACCCAAGTTGCTAGGGAGGCCGCTCGAGGTCAGCCTTACCAAAGACTCTGGCGTGGCTGGGCTGGTCTTTTTACTCAAGCAACATCTTGGTTTAGACCTCACCAAAGATGACCCGCGTGTATTGAAGCTTCACACGTGGGTGACAGCACAGTTTGAACAAGGACGGGTGACTGGCATTGAGTGGGAAGAACTTGCTGGACAAGTAGCTAGTACGCTTAATCAGCAAGCGTCTAAGCACGTCCATGTTACGAAGGACTATTGATAACAGCATCTTACAGCTAGATAATTCTCATAGAAGGTATCATTTAAGTGTTCCTTGAGAAGCTGCTAAACTAACATGTAGTGATTTTTAGCACACTGATACCAAAACGCCCTGTATCTTTGCAAGCAAAACGCCCAAGCCTTCGTGTATGGAAAAATTATATTGCTGGTATAGCACGTGCTGATTGGTCTGGTGAAGTACACGAGAATATTGATATGCACCTAAAGTTAGTGTACCTTTATGATGACGGCACGCCTTCAGTAGATGTGGATAACATCATCAAACCAATCCAAGATGCACTTGTTGGCATTGTTTATAAAGATGATGTGTGGATAACGGATGTTGAAGCTCA
Source organism: Deinococcota bacterium (assembly GCA_039034155.1). Classification (GTDB taxonomy): domain Bacteria; phylum Deinococcota; class Deinococci; order Deinococcales; family Trueperaceae; genus JBCCBI01. The sequence continues at coordinate 2,745 of JBCCBI010000399.1, forward strand.
CAAACGCCCCTTAACAGGTAACTATGATTTAACACAGGAGCCTTATGTGACGCTTTTAGATAGTATCAACAATGCTCAGGAATGTGTCTATCTTGAACTCAGACGAGCTTTGGACTTGGAGGATTATTGGTCATGATAGATATCAAAGGGCAAGAAATGCAGCTTATTGAAAGAACAGCACAGCGTTACCGGAACCAAGGTTACAGCGTAGATATTCGACCTAGTAACTTAGAGATAGACCTTGATAACTACCAACCTGATTTGCTTGCCATTAGTCCCGAAAAAGACAAAAAGTATGTCATTGAAGTCAAGAAGCGTGCTACCAAGTCATCAACCAATCAGCTTCGTAAAATTGCCAATTTAGTCAAAAAATACAAAGGTTGGCAATTTATCTTAGTCACTGGCGATGATGTTTTGCGTAATAGACCAGAAGATAATACTGATATTCATTTACTATCCGTAGAAGAGGTAAGACATCTCTGGCGAGCGTCGAATGAATTGGAGAGTGTACCTCGAGCGAAGTTTATGTTGCTGTGGTCAGTCTTCGAATCCCTCGCAAGACATCAAGCAAACACGATTGATCTACCATTTGAGCAGTCTCAAGTATACGTGCTTATCAAACAGCTTTACTCTCAAGGAGAGCTACTCGTTGGACAAGAAGAGCAACTTCAATCCATACTTAATATACGTAACAAAGTCATTCACGGGTTCCAAGTTGAACAAAATATATTGGATGAAGCAAATAACAACCTTTATGACTTAATCAGCACATTATTTGAGGATTGGTATCAAGAGCCTAGCCCTAGCTTTTGACAGTATCTAAAAAGGCAAGCAAAATCATTCAAGCTATTTTGTTAAACTTGCCTAATGTCAGACTCAGTTCAACTATCGGATACAGCCTCGTTAACGGGCAAAACTGCCGTCGTCAGTGGTGCAACTAGGGGCATTGGGCGCGCTGTGAGCGTGCGCCTTGCCCAGCTTGGTGCAACAGTTTACGCTGGTGCGCGTTCAGAAGATGACTTAAGCAAGTTAGCCCAAGAAAACAACAACATTCACGGTCATGTATTGGATGTCGCCAATCCAGCCTCAATCCAAGCGTTCGCTGAGGCTGTTAACTCAGATGTGTCCATACTGGTGAACAACGCTGGCGTAGGTGTGTTTAAGCCTGTCGAAAACATTAGCCTAGATGAGTGGAATAGGGTGTTTGATGTCAATGTTCGAGGCACCTTCCTACTGACCCAAGCATTTTTGACAAGTATTAAACATCACCAAGGTCAAATTATCAACGTCACGTCGGATGTAAGTGCGCGCACCTTTGCAAACGGCAGCCTTTACACAGCTTCAAAGTATGCGCAGCGTGCGTTCACCCAAGCCTTGCAAATGGAAGTTCAACCACATGGCGTGCGTGTGACCGAAGTACGTCCTGGTGTGGTGGCAACGCATTTTGGGGACAGCGATCCCCAAGCTGTTGATGAAAGTGCTTTAAGCCCAGAAGACGTTGCAGATGCCATTATTTACGCGCTCACTCGCCCAGCAAGAATGCGGATGGACGAACTCTTGTTTCACCCGAGCGGGCAAGCGGTTGAATTTTAGATAATCTAAGTTTCATCAGAATGTCAGTCTATTTCAACCCTGTTGTCGAAATCCCTTGTACCAAGTAACGCTGGAAGAAAACAAAAACAGCAAATACAGGCACCAGCGATAAACTCGCCATCGCAAAAATAGCACCCCAATCGGTGGCAGCGGCTGGGTCAGCATAGGTTCTTAATGCGAGTGATACGGTGTACAGTTTGGGGTTATTTAGGTAAATCAGTGGGGTTAGGAAGTCCTCCCACGTCCAGTAAAACGAAAAGATAGCAGCGGTAATAAGAGCCGGTTTAAGTTGTGGCAAAATGATTCTAAAAAAGATGCCTGCTTTGCTGCAACCGTCAATTTCAGCTGCTTCATCAAGGTCTCTGGGAATACCGCGAATAAATTGCACAATCATGAAGATAAAAAACGCCCGCCCACCTAGCTGAGGTATAAGTAGTGGGTAAAAGGTATTGAGCCAGCCCAACCTTTGAAACACAATGTATTGCGGAATAATCTGTACTTGAATGGGCAACATAAGCGTTGTAAGCATCACCGCAAACCAGAAGCGTTTGCCTACAAAGTTAATTCTGGCAAATCCATAAGCGGTGATGGCAGAGGCTGTGACTGCAAAAAGGGTGCCAAAGCCTGCGTATATAAATGAATTTCTGTAAAAGGTAGCAAAGGTGATGCCGCCAAAACCTTTCCAACCATTGGGGTAATTTTGAAAAAAGAGTTCTCTAGGAATCAGTGAACTGATGTTGGTCCAAATGTCAGAAGGTCCTTTGAGGGAACTCGCAAAGAGCCACAGATTAGGGTAGAGCATGACAAACGCTAAAATGCCCACACCTAAATGGTACATAAACGATTGGCGCAATTGGCGGTTGCGC
>JBCCBI010000400.1:0-5199 GCA_039034155.1 Deinococcota bacterium
TGAGGGGTTTGGGATCAAGCGACTCTAAAAACGCTTTGGTGTCAGCGACATCAAACTTACCGTCTTCAGCTTCAATACACAAAAAGAAGCGGTCACGGCTTGCGTGCTCAAAGTTTGGGGTATTGAAAATTGAGTGGTAAGGCTGAGGTAAGCCGTTACGACCAAGCATGAACAAGCCTGCGGTAAACGCTGCAAAAAGAATGGTGCACTCAAACGTGATGACAATAAAGCGTGGCCAACTGTTTAAGGGGGTGCCGCCAATATTAAGTGGATAAAAGATATTGTTGGCATACCACTGCATAAAAAATCCGCTGCTACCACCGACGATGCCCATAAGTAACACGACCCAGCCCAAGCGGGTATTGGTCATACCGAGAGCTTCGTCGAGACCTTCAACTGGAAAAGGTGTATAAGCCTCCATCTTTTTATAACCAGCTTGCTTGGCTTGTTCAGCTGCGGCGATGATGGGTTCTGGCTCGTCGAACTCAGCAACAATGCCATAAATGGCAGGATTTATAACTGCGTCGCTCATGCGTGGGCCTCCTCACCGTGACCACCGGAACTGTGACTACCCGAACCATGATGTCTGTCGTGATGAACTAGTTCTTTAATCTCGGACGTGGCAATAGCAGGCAGTAAGCGAATGAATAGGTAGAACAGCGTGAGGAACAAGCCAAACGACCCAATGTACATGGACCAGTCCCAGAAGGTTGACCCGTAATCGTGCCATGCGGAATTTGCATAGTCGCGCGTTAAGCTCACAACGACGATCACAAAGCGCTCGAGCCACATGCCAATAGACACAATAATTGAAATCACAAATAACCAAAACTGGCTATTGCGCACGCGTTTTGACCAGAGGGGTTGAATGGCCACGGCATTACAAAAAATGAGCGCCCAAAACGACCAACCGTAGCCTCCAAACATGCGGTTAAATGCCATGTAGCGTTCAAACTCACTGCCGCTGTACCAAGCAATGAAAATCTCGAGCACGTAACCGTAGACGACAATCATGCCTGTTGCCAGCATGACCTTGGCAGCATTATCTAAATGCTTTTTAGTAATAAGCCCTTGTAGACCAAACGCATATCTTAGTGGAATAGCTAAAAGAATCACCATAGCAAAGCCAGCAAACACCGCCCCAGCCACAAAGTAAGGCGGCATAATGGTGTTGTTCCAACCCGGCACAAACGCGGTGGCGAAGTCCATGGCAATGGTTGAGTGAACCGAGAGCACCAGCGGCGTTGAAAGTGCTGCAAGGAGCAAATAAGCACGTTGATACCGTTGCCAGTGTTTGGTTGACCCACGCCAGCCTAATGCTAAGCTGCCGTAAAACAATTTGACATACTTGTTGTTGGCACTGTCACGCAACGTGGCAAGGTCAGGCACAAGTCCAATAAACCAGAACAGTGCTGAGACTGTCGCGTACGTTGAAATTGCAAAAATATCCCAGTCGAGCGCACTGCGAAACTGAGGCCACAGTCCGTACGTGTTGGGATAGGGTGCTAACCAGTAAAAGACCCATGGGCGACCTAAGTGGAAAATAGGGTAGAGGCCGGCACAAGCTACTGCAAAGAGCGTCATCGCTTCTGCAAATCGGTTAATGGACGTGCGCCAGTCTTGCCTAAAGAGTAGCAAAATCGCTGAAATAAGCGTGCCGGCGTGTCCAATCCCAATCCACCACACAAAGTTGATAATTGGAAACGCCCAGGCCACGGGGATGTTATTTCCCCAGATGCCTACCCCGGTGGTAACCAAGTAGACGATGGTGTAGAGGTACATGGCTAATAGCGCAAGTGCGCCGCCCAGCCCTAAAAACCACCAGACCGGTGTCTTAAACGGGTGGGTGAGCACTGGCTTCATGACAACATCGTCGACGTCACCGTAACTTTGTCCAGAAGCAATGACCTTGGTTGTTTCTTGAATGCGTCCTTGTCGTACGGCCACTAGTGTCCTCCTACATCTTCGGGCATTGCATCTTCTGTCATACCCTCAACACTTTCCATATGAGGATCGTCATGGCTAATGAGTGACTCGAGGCTGGGGTGAGGATTGGCAACTCGAGCCAAATACGTTGTGCGCGGAACCGTGTTTAATTCAGTCAGCACGCCGTAGTTGAGCGGTGAGGTTTTGGTGGCAACCACGCGGCTGTTTGCATCGCTTAAATCCCCAAAGACAATAGCCTCAGCTGGGCAGGCAGCTTGACAGGCGGTCACGACTTCACCGTCGACAATGCGGCGATTTTCGTTGTTAGACTGAATGCGGGCGGCGGCAATGCGCTGGGTGCAGTAGGTGCATTTTTCCATCACACCACGGCTGCGCACGGTCACGTTGGGGTTTTTTTGCATAGCGAGTGAGGTTGCTGTGGTGTCTAGCTCAGCATATTGCAACCAGTTAAAGCGGCGCACTTTGTACGGGCAGGCGTTGGAGCAATAACGGGTGCCAACACAGCGGTTATAAACCATCACGTTTAAGCCTTCGTGGTCGTGGATGGTTGCACCTACCGGACAAACCGGCTCACACGGTGCTTTTTCGCAGTGCATGCAGGCAACGGGCATCTGGTACATCTCAGGATTGTCCAGGTCGTTTGAGTAATACGTGTCTACCCGGAGCCAGTGCATAGACCGCCCGCGGGCAACTTGCTCTTTACCCACAATAGGAATGTTGTTTTCAGCTTGGCAGGCGGTAATGCAGGCGTTACAGCCCGTGCACACGTTCATATCAATGACCATGCCCCAGGCGTAACCTTCGTAAACGTAATCGTCGTAGAGATCACTTGTGTGATGTTCAACGGGATGCACAAAGTGAGGGTGCTCAGGGTGTTGTTTGAGTGCGGACGTAGTGCCGTGCCGCACAATGTGGCGGTCGCGTTCAATGTACTGGTGCATTTGGGTACTTACCAACTCGTGGCGTTTGCGCGTTTTGCGCAGTTCCAAGTTTTCAGCAAACCAGGGGTTGTCGCTGCCACGCAGGGCGTAAGCGTTAAAGCCAGTCCCCTCGCCCACGTGACCGGTACGCTCGCGCCCATAGCCTAGGTGCACGGTGACCGTTTCTTCAGCTTGACCAGGTTGTACCCAAACAGGTGCGTCAACCCGTAAATCACCTAAGCGCAACTGCACAACATCGCGGCTTTTAAGGTCAAAGCGCTCGGCGAGTTTGGGTGAAATAAGTGCGGCGTTATCCCAGGTGAGTTTGGTAAACGGTTTGGGTGTTTCTTGCAGCCAACCATTGTTATTAAAGCGACCGTCGTAGAGCGTTGGGTCGGTGCGGAAAACCAGCTCGAGCCCCTGTGGTGCCGGACTCGAGGGTGCAGCCAGCGCACTTGCTTGCAAGCTTACTGGCACAGTTGCGTGGGTGCTATTTGGAACAGTTCCTTGGTACAAGACCTCGCGCCAGAAACTATCAAAACTGCCATCAACACGAGCTTTCCAGTAGTCCTGAACAATATCGTAGGTGGTTTTACTACCTTCACCTAGGGCCATGGCAAGTACTTCAAGGGCGGCTTTACCTTCAACAAACGGTGCAATAAGCGGCTGACCAATGCTGATGGTGCCATCAAACGCTTTGGCGTCTCCCCAAACTTCTAGGTCGTGGGTTTGCGGCAGGTGCCAGGTGGTACGGCTCGAGGTTTCATCTACGTAGGTGTTTAAGTGGGCGCTAAACGGCACACTGGCAATAGCTCCAGCTAGGTCAAGATCAACCGGCGCACTGTACGCAGGGTTGCCGCCCAAAATAAGTAAGGTTTGCACGCCGCCCGCGTTGATGTCATCAATAAGTGTTTTGAGTGACCCAAGTTGGTCAGCCTCAGTTATAGCTGGTGGATGAAAGTGAACGGTTTCACCGATGTTTCCTAGCACGTAGTTAAGGGCGTAGACAAGCGCATGAACGGACGCGGGTTGACTGTCGCCAGCAACGACGAGGCTCGAGCCCTCGTGGGCGAGTAAATCCTCAATTAAAGCTGTAAGGACATCCTCAGGAACTTCGTCTGGCGTAATGCCCGCAGGTAGCTCGAGCCCAATGCGGTTGGCAATAGTGCGTATTAAGCCTTCCATGCGAGCAGCTCGCACGGCTATACGGTGATCCGAGGTAGCCCCAACTAGGGTAGGCGTGCTTTCAAAGACGTACACGCGGCTTTTATTGTCAGCATCGGCTGCATCGTGCAAGCGGCGGCGGGCACTGTAAGCGCGGGTGTAAGGAAGTTTGCCAGGACCTTCACCCAAAAAGTCGGCATCTAGTGACACAACTACATCTGCTTTTGCAAAGTCATAATGTGGCACAAGGTCTTGCCCAAAGGCTAAGCTAGCACCTGCTCTGGCGCTACCACTTTGGGCTGGGCTGTACTGATGCCAGATTGCCCCCGGGTAAGTTTCTTGCACGCGTTTAATGCTGTGCTCAAAGCTAGGTGAGGTGGTGGCTTCGGTCAGAATGCGCAAGCCGCTGCCGTTGTTAAGTCCACTAAGCGCATTACTGAGCGCACCAGAAAAGTCATCCCAACTACTTACGCCGCTATTACGCAAGACAGTTTGTGAGCGGTCTGGGTCGTAGACGTCCAACACAGATGCCTGCATAAACACGTCCGTAGCACCAAGGCTGGCTGGGTGATCCGGGTTGCCCTCAATTTTGGTAGCTCTAATGACTCCTCACCACCCATGCTCCCTTCGTGAAGCAGCAACCCCTCGTCTCCAGACGACTCCTCGTATTGCACTAGCATGTCATCACCAACTAACACGTCATCATTAACCACCGAAACTGTACTCGTCTCTATCACGCTTCCTCCTTGGGCCACATCTTCACGACCACAGAACGCAGTAGCATGGGCGTCGCGGGCAGCCACAAGTGTTCTCGTTCGGGGCAAGCTTCCCTTCCGTAGCCTATCCCTATCTTCCTTTGTGGTCACATTGACGGGGTAGGTGGACGAACATGTGTCGCAAGTGGCTTCTAATCCAAAACATGCATTTGCAACGCACCACCGGAGCACATCACCCTGCCAAACACGTGTAGCCAGCGTCTGCCCGCATGAATCGCACTTGGCGTAAGCCTCGTCATGACGATCTTCACCACTCATTACGATCAGGTTCGCAAATTGTCTTACTTAAAAATATATCGCTGAACCGCGCGAGCCTGTACAGTGCCGCTCACCTTCATATGCGGGCGAGCCTCGCGGTGCACGCGTGCGTGAGTGAGCACCGCGCTCGCAAA
>JBCCBI010000401.1:0-5198 GCA_039034155.1 Deinococcota bacterium
AATGCTCCAGGATCATTCGAACCGAGACCTGGGTGCCTGAGCCTGCGGCGGCGAGGTCAGCGATAAACATTATCCAGCAGCAAGAATAGTCTCACATGATGGGTGTATCTTTATGTGACTTTAATTGGTGTGGTGTTGGCTCAACTAGCTGATGCCTGTACCTATCAAGCGTAACAACTATTCTTTGCGAGATTGCCACCAGACAAGTTATTAACAGCATCACATAGATGCAAGCTCAACTACCTCAGTCAACATTTGATGTCATCAGAAAATGCATAGAGACAACCTCGACAGCCGTAAACAGCATCTTTTGAACGGTGCGCGTGATATGGTGACTAGCGATGAAAAACGTACGACCCGACCGCCCACGTATTGCCTATCAAGGCTTGCCCGGCGCATTTAGCGAACAAGCCAGCTTACAGTTTGACCCCAACAGTGACCCTGTGGGGTTTAGTGACTTTACAACAGCGTTTGGTGCTGCGTTTACGGGCGATTGTGACTATGCCTGCTTACCAGTGGAAAATAGCTGGGCTGGGTCGATTAACCAAACGTATGACCTGCTTACAGATTCAGAACTGCACGTGGTGGGTGAGCAAGTTGTGCGAGTACATCACAATTTGTTGGTGAAACCGGGGATGCAACTGGCGGATATAAAACGAGTCTACAGCCACCCGCAAGCGCTGGCCCAGTGCCGCAGTTTTATTGTTCGGCATGAGCTAGAAGCCATTAGCGATTTTGACACAGCGGGTGCCGCCAAAGTTTTGGCTGAAAATGGGGATGCTAGTAGCGCCGTGATTGCTAGCAAACGTGCTGGTGAAATCTACGGACTCGAGATGCTCGCTGAACACATCGAAGACTTTGAGCACAACTTTACCCGCTTTTTTATACTGGGTTACGGCGAAGCTGACCGCACAGAAGAGCGCCAAAAATCTAGCCTGGTGATTGCCACGCGGCACCGTCCAGGGGATTTGGTGTCCTGCCTCGAGCTATTCCCCCAAAATGGGATTAACATGACAAAGCTCGAGTCCCGCCCACGTCGAGACAAGCCGTGGACATATTTGTTTTATGTAGACATTGAAGGTCACATCGACGAACCCAAAGTCCAAGCTGCACTTACAGGCTTAATGCGCCGCGCTGCGTATGTTAAATTTTTAGGCTCCTACGAAGCTGCGCCCGCTGTGGTTGACCCTATGCTGTCGATTGTGAACGATACGTTTAACAGCGTTTAAAGCTATTTGGTTGACCCCATCCATAAATAACTTAGACGCGCGAGCCCTCATTTATAAAGCCTCGCGCGTTTTGGATATATGTCAATTGATCTATTTAGCTGAGGTTAAGGACTATCGCTTTCACCTTCAGTATCACCATCTTCTGATTCACCCTCCGTATCGCTATCTTCATCTGTTGAATCAGACTCTTCTGTTGTATCTTCCATGCCTTCATCAGAGGATTCCATAGTGTCATCTGTCATACTGTCTTCTTCGGCAGCACCCTCTTCTGACATGTCCGTGCTCTCGTCCATGCTACCTTCGCTGTCTTCACTATCTTCCATGTCACTTTCACCATCGGTATCTTCCATCTCACCTTCACCCATATCTTCCATAACTTCAGATTCGGGTAAGGTTAGTTCACCGAGGCTTTCAGCAAAGATTTCGACACCAGCGTCATCACGCAAGCTTTGAATGGCTTCGTCGAGCACCTCACCGCGCAGTTGCTGGCGGATGTTTTCTTCAACTTGCTCGAGCGGTGCCACAGTTGCATCACTGCGTTCATAAACTAGAATTACATGGAAGCCAAACTGCGTTTCAACCGGGCCAACAACCTCATCTATTTCAGCAGAAAACGCTGCGTCGTTAAAGGCTGGTACGGTTTGACCAGGGGTGAGGCAACCGAGGTCGCCGCCGCGCGGGCCGCTGGGGCCAGTGCTGCGCTCTTCGGCCAGTGCTGCAAAGTCAGCACCACCGTCAAGTTCGCTGATGACATCGTTAGCGTCTTCTTCAGTCTCTAACAAAATGTGCCGGGTGCAGGCTTGCTCAGGTTGTTGGAAGTTGGCTTCGTTGGCGTCGTAGTAGGCTTGGACGTCTTCTTCGCTGATCTCGAGGTTGGCTTCAATATCTGTGACAATGAGGCGGATGGTCTCGTTTTCACGTATAAGACGGCGCAACTGGTCTTCGTTGGTAAAACCAGCTTCATCGAGAAGTTGCTCGTATTCCTCGCGGCTTTCAAAGCCGTCGATAATGGTTTGCAGTTGGGTGTCTACTTCCTCATCTGAAAAGGTAAGCCCGCGGGCGTCTGCTTCGGTGAGAAGCACCAGTTCAGTAGCAAGTTGGTCAAGATAGGTTGGCCGCAAGCTGATGAGCTGGTCAAACATGTCGTCTGTGAGTTCCATACCTTGCTGGGCAGCAATGTTGCGCGCAGTCAGCAAAAAACGCTCGTCAAATTCAGCTAAACTCATGGTTTGGTCGCCAAAGCTAATGACGACAACATCCTCAGCAGGGGTTTCGGTAGCATCATCTTGAGCTAGCGCAAGGGGAGCTAGCATAGCTACGAGTAAGAGTATTAAAGTAAATAAGCGGCTAGAGTGTAAACGCATGGGTATCCTTCCTAGAGGAGGTGAACCTTCACCAAAAATCGTGTCAAGTGTCTCGCAAAGACATTTATATAAATCTTATGGAGAGCCTCACAGAGGGTAACATAGATGGCCTTATGGCAACGCTCCAGAACCTTACGAAGCACATTTAAGAGCTTGCTGAGAAAACGCTCAAGGCACTGTGAACAGAGCTTTTTACGCCTATCAAAATAGCGTGCCAGTCGTTATTGATAGATATTGTGAGCGCTGCTGTATTCTTTCAAATGGGGCTATTTAGAGTTACATCACCTAATTCACCAAGGCTTAAGTCTATAGTGTAGGCACCATGAAACGGCTACTTCTGTCTGTACTAACTGTGTTGTCATTGGGAACGGTTGCGCTGGGCTACATGTATTTTAATCAGCCACAACAAGAAATTATGGGTACAGCGCTGGATAATCCACATTATGTGGGGGACGTAGCGCTGGTGAATAGCCAGCTTGGGGATGTGAGTCTAGACCGCTGGCAAGGTCAAACCACGCTGGTCTTTTTTGGATTTACACGCTGCCCAGATGTCTGCCCGGCTACCATGGCCCGGCTAGCCTCTATTTACGACACGCTCGAGTCACCTGATGACGTGCAAGTGGTCATGATTACTGTTGACCCTATGTACGACACGCCAGAAATTATCGACCAGTATGCATCTGCGTTTCACGAGGAGTTTGTTGGCTTAGGAGGAACCTCGCAAACAGTTGCTGAGGCTGCCCGCGCTTTTTTTATTGGCTATCAAGATTTGGGCAACGGCCTCATGAGCCACACCGATGTGATTGCAATTTTGGACAAAGACGCCAATTTGCGCTATGTATACGGACAAGACAAATTGCGCTACTTGCAAGATGACCTTAGCAGTGTCTTGGCTATGCGTGATTTTTAGCGTTTAGCGTGCGTAGTTGGTGGCTAAGCTGCGGTCAAATTCGTGCTCGAGCAAACTCATTACCACCGCACTGTGATAGCTGCCTTCCATAAAGAGTACATCTCGCAGAGTACCTTCTTGTACAAAGCCAAGCTTTTCGTATACGTGTAAGGCACGCGGGTTAAATGCGTACACTTCTAGCTCAATGCGGTGTAACTTAAGCACATCAAACGCATATTGCATCATCAAATAGGTTGCTTCTGTGCCGTAGCCATGGTCAACGTATTTTTCCGACAGTGCAATACGGTAGTGGGCGCTGTGGTTACGCCAATTGATGTCGTTGAGAATGGCCTCACCTAAAAAGGTTTCTGCGTGATCGCCAGTTTGGGCGCGCAGGGTAATTGCATAGTCTGCCCGGTTTTCAGCGATCGCCATACGCGCGCAGTAGACTTCAACCTGTTCATAGGCAAAGCTTTCTTCGGTGCCGGTAAGGCGCATAATTTCTTGCTCGTTTAAGACCGTAAACAGCGCCCGGGCATCACCTGAAGCTAGGGGACGCAAGGTGAGCCTCGAGCCGTGCAAGGCTGGTTTGTCTGGCATAAGTATCTCCTATCTGGAAACCGCAGTTTTCAGATAGCGGTTAGCGGTTAAGGATGGGCGCTGCTGAGTTAGATAAGTGTTACGTTTCAACTTGGAGGTACTTAGAGCTAGTTTAGCAGGATTTGGGTTAAGTCCCAGCAAGTGCCTTTTTGAGCGCCCGCATGGCACCCGCGTGCAAGCCTTCGTGAAAGTGATTAAACGTCATAGCATCCTCAATCGTTTCAAAGCGAAGGCCAGTACTTGTTGTATAAGGCTGAAATGTGTCAAAACGACCAGCTTGGTAGTCTTCGCGCAAGGTTTTGGGCAAGTTAACGAGCTGCTCGAGCAACATCTCAACATCTGGCGGTGATGCCCAGTCGTTAGGCGATGTGCCACGCCGACACTGACTCACCAGCTCATCAGAGACGTGCAGTGGCAGGCCGGACAAGCCGTAACTCAAAAGCTGCTGCGTCACAACAACATGTCCTAAATTCCAGAGGATGTTATTTGAAAAACCTTTCGGGATGACTAGCAAATCATCTGCAGATATGTTCTTGATAAGGTTGGTAATGAGAGTCCGTTCTTGCTCGAGCATCCCGATGCTATCCATGTTAGTTATGCAGCCCTTTTGAGGTTTCGCTTGGAAATGGCAACCCTTTCCTCGGCTAAAAATGCTTGGGCAATGCCAAAAATAAGTGCAGCTAGCACCCACCAAATCCAGCGTAGTGGATTCAAAAAAGGGTCGTTGTTATCTAAGATAACGACTGTATGCCCATATCCCCAAGCTATAAAGCACCAAACAGCAATAAAAAGTGTTACATATCCAATAATTCTTAGTATAAAAACAGAATCTTGAATAAACCCTGGTAACCTAGGGATGACAAATTTATCGGTAACAAATAGTACGGCAACTTGAATTGCAAAAAACCCTATGGTGAAACTTAAAACACCCATGTTCAAATGTCTCCTTAATATGTTCTATTAGCATTTCCATCTGGGGTTGCTGGAGCAACTCCAGATGCGAGCTAGGCGAGTCGAAACAAACCCACTTAGTGTGGGATTAATTTATCCTGAAACTGCTACATATATGAGGTAGCCAAGAGGTTGATGGCTCTATCACAACAAATTTAGACGCTG
>JBCCBI010000402.1:0-5192 GCA_039034155.1 Deinococcota bacterium
AGTTTCTCCATGTGTTTGATTGTAACACCGCCCTCGCGCTCCTTGCGCTCGGCTTGATAGATTGCCGCCTTGGTGAAGCCCGCGCGGCGTGCGAGCGCGGGCGCGGACATCCCCAGAGCCTGGCGCATGGTTGCGATCCTATGATGGCTTTAACTATATCCCTTCTTCGCTAGCTAGCGTAAGTCCTACAACATAAACTTCTTCAATGCCCTCTGCGGTTTCATCAACCCCTGCTAAGGTAGCATCCATAAGATCACCATTAACAAAGTTGAATCCTAAGATATATCCACCATTAACCAAGATAGTGATGGTTTCAATCACTCTAGTACGGTCATCATCATTCAATAGATAGAACGCATTACTCAAATCCACAACCACGCCATCTGCAGCCAAAGTACTCATGATGGCACCCGACTTGGACTTGGTATCATTCAAGACCCTTTCATAGAGGTCTTGGATGCGTTGCTGGTTATGCTCGCTCCACTGAACTGCTAAGCGTTGCTGCAGCCAACGCCGCCCGTAATTGAGTCCAAGCACGGCGATAAACAATAAAACAACCGTCAGTGCTGCAAAACGCACACGCTTGGTAGGTTGGGTTGGTGGCGTCATAGATTTGTCACCCCAATATAGCTTCTAGTAGCCGGTTTACGCAGCCTAATGCTAAATGGACACTTAAACAGCATCCACAACATTAAGCTTTTCCTGTAGCAGCGCCCGCACCACATCTGGCTTGGCTTTGCCCTTACTTGCCTTCATCACCTGCCCTAGCAGCGCGTTGATAGCTTTGGGATTTTCAGCAACATTGGCGACAATTTTGGGGTTGGCGTTGATGATTTCATCAACAATCTTCGCAATGGCGCTGGTGTCGGTCATTTGTTTGAGGCCGCGTTCTTCCACTAGTTGCTCGGGGTCGCGTCCGGTCATGACATCTGGCAGAATGTCTTTGGCCGTTTTACCAGAAATCACGCCAGCATCAATCATTTTGACCAAACTAGCTAGATGTTGAGGCTGCAAACTACTTTCCTGCCAACTTTGCCCTTCACTGTTGAGCCAGCCTTGAATTTCACTGTTGAGCCAGTTGGCAAGGGCTTGGGGGTTATTTGGATAGGCGATTGCAGCAGCATCAAACACAGTTGCCACATCCACGTTGTAGGCGATGAGTTTAGCGTCATCGTCACGAACGCCAAGAGCGAGGTAGCGCCCTAATTTGGCATCGGGTAATTCAGGGGTTTCACTGCGAACCTTATCAAGCCACGCTTGGCTAATCACGATCGGCGGCATGTCCGGCTCAGGAAAGTAGCGGTAGTCCGCTTCGCCTTCTTTAACCCGCATAAGGTAGGTTTTTTGCCCGCCTTCATCCCAGCCCAAGGTGCTTTGCTGCACCGCGCCACCAGCCTCAATTAAGCGGGTTTGCCGTTTTTGCTCAAACTCAATAGCCCGCTCCACACTTTGAAACGAGTTGAGGTTTTTAACTTCCACCTTGGTGCCAAAAGGTTGGTTCGGTAGGTGCACGGAAATGTTCACGTCCGCGCGCATTTTGCCTTCTTCCGGATTCGCACGAGACACACCCAGTGCTTGGGCAATCGCGCGCACTTTAGTCAAAAACTCGCGCGCTTCGTCGCCCGTGCGAATGTCTGGCTCGGTAACCATTTCAATCAGCGGTACACCTGTGCGGTTGAGGTCAACCAAACTGTAATCGGCATAGGTTGGGTGGACGGACTTACCGGCATCCTCTTCAATATGGCAACGCGTAATGCCGATGCGTTTGCCGTCATCAAGGATCAGAAAACCGTGCTCCCCAACCGGGCGGTCGTATTGGCTTATTTGGTAATTTTTAGGCAAATCGGGGTAAAAGTAGTGTTTGCGGTGAAACTGCATGGTGTCTGGCACCTCACAGTTCACTGCCAAACTAAACATTATGGCTTTGTCAATCACGCGTTCGTTCACCACGGGCAATGTGCCGGGTAAACCTAACGAGATAGGATCGATGTTGACGTTGGGAGCCTCACCAAACGAATCTGCTTTGGCGGCGCTAAAAATTTTACTTTCAGTGTCGAGGGCAAGGTGAATCTCGAGACCGACCACGGCTTCGTACATGAGGTTAGTCTAACAAACCTCTAGCTATAGACACTCCGAACGAGTACAAACCGTTTTGCGAGTACTACTGACTCATCCCACAAATTCATTTAGACTGTTTGCTATGAAAGTAACTGTCGGTGATGAGGGACTTGTCATCCCTAAAGCACTGCTCAAAGATATTGAGACCGTTGAAATTCATCAAGAGGGCAACGTTATCATTGTTGTCCCTGTTGGTGAAGACCCCATTTGGGGGCTTGGTAGTGACCCTCTACAAGATGACATTACGGATGCGTCTGTCAATCACGATGCCTATTTAACTAAGTTAGGTCAGTCTTTTTAGATGCCAGCTATATGTTGGCACTGGAATTTGCTCGAGACCAACATCATCAAGCAGCACGTAACCATTGGCGAAAACTGATTGCCAATACACCCACCATTATTACAACATCCTATATCTTTGATGAGGTTGTTATATTTCTCAACAGTCGAGGCTTCCATACTCGAGCCAAAGTAGTTGGTCATCGTCTTCTTAGCAGTCCAGCAGTTACCTTAATTCATATAAATCCCGAACTTTTTTACGAAGGTTGGCAATACTTTCAGTACCACGATGACAAGCTGTACTCTCTTACTGACTGTATTTCTTTTGTCGTTATGAGCAAATATGGCATCACTCAAGCACTTAGCTTCGATCAACACTTTGTTCAAGCGGGATTCATTACACTTCCTTAGATTGGCAACCTGTTCCTTGAAAATCAAGTGGGAATACACTCATACAACACCCGCATACCTATGCTTAGGGCGGTAAACTGAGAACATGATTAACGCGACCCTCGAGAACATTGCAGTAGCCGGCGAGGGCAACCAGTTTCTAGTGCTGCTCAAGACCGATGAGGACGATATTTTGCCCATCGTGGTGGGTCCTTTGGAAGCCATGTCCATTGCTGCTGGCAAACTTGGGGACACTAACGAACGCCCCATGACCCACGATTTAATGCTCTCCACCTTTGAGCTACTTGGTGCCAGTGTGAAACGCATCGAAATTACCGACTTAGTTGACGGCACCTTTTACGCCCACCTCATTTTAGAAAATCGTGGCATTGAACTGGATATTGACGCCCGCCCTAGTGATGCTATGGCGCTTGCCGTGCGCACAGGTGTACCTATTTTGATTGCGCCCTCCGTGCTTGACGAAGCCGCTCTAGAAGATGTCACCGACGGTACAAGCAGCTTTGAAGCTTAGGCGTGAGCTTACTTACACGCACGTGTTATACCGCTCCCGTTGTTTATAACGGCTTGGGCACTGCCAGAGCTAACGGCGCTGTGGTCATCCAAACCAGTAATACCCAGCGCCATATTGTGGCTGTCACCAGTGCGGCTGAAGCAGCTGAGGCCTTTCCAGAGGCGAAGCAGGAGCAGGTTGGCTTTGCGATTTTGCCAGTGCCGGCTAATGCTTACGTTGATTTGTGCGGTTTGGGGATTGATGCTGTTAAAGAGTATGTTAATGGGCTCGAGCACCCCTGCTGCTACGGCCTTGTAAGTGATGACACCAAGGTTGTGCGCAAGCTGCTAGCAGACCCTCAACACGAAGGCATCATCTACTGGCAAGCACCTCACCTCCCTAAAGAGGATGACAACTCAGCTTGGCTCATGAACCTTGCTCAAACACTTAACACCCTGCGGCAACTTGCAAACAACCAGCTTCAACTAGGACTTTGTTTAACACAATCTCATCTGAAAATAGCAGACACCCAGAGGCTTTGTCATTATTTGATGCAAACTCAAACGCCATTACAACTCAACTTGCAGCAAGCTACTAACCTAGCTGACTATTTAGATGACTCAGCAATACAAACACTTCTCACCGTAAAACCCAGTGTTCATTTATCTGTTGATATTGGTACTGATGACGATAATGTGCTCGAGGCCGTCACCACCCACCTCCGCAAGCACGCGTGTACGGTTATCTATTGTCCTCAGGCGTATTTGACTAAGGGTGCACGCTTCCCATGGAAAAAATTTATGGCGCAGGGTGTGGAGGTTGCGTTTGGTAGTGGTCAAGTAGTTCGGGGGCAGGTAGTTCAGGAACAGGCAGGTGAGGTTGGGCTCGAGCGCCTCGTTCACATCGCTCAGCAGCAACAAGGCACACACGCAAGTCCTCTTGCCTTGTTACGCGCTGCCGTCAAAGGTGGCTACCGCGCACTGCAAATGACACCGCCTAGATTCATACGAGGCGATATGGCAGACGGTTTGGTCTTTTGGCAAGGCACAGATTCATAGCAAAGGTTGACCACACACAGCAATCACGCGCTAAATTGATGTACCCCAAGTTTAGGTCATGCTACCAAACACTCTGTAAACGACGTTGACCACATCAACGTCACATAGCATCACCGCTGGTTAAGTTTGAACGCTAATTTTTCTCTCCTTCCTAGTTTCATTAACTTATTGATGTTGTAATCAGCTAGGCATAAAACCTAACCTACAGGACATTTTTTGTTGTATCTGATACCCCGCTGGGGTATAAAGACGCGTAACGTACAATGCAAGACATCATTCTTAGGCACACTCGCCTAGATTAGATATTAGTAAACGAACTTGTAAGGAGGCCATCATGGCAGAAAACACAGTTGAATTTACCGACGCTAACTTTCAAACCGAAACCCAAGAAGGCTTAGTCCTCGTTGACTTTTGGGCACCTTGGTGCGGCCCTTGTCGTATGGTTGGACCTGTTATTGAAGAACTTGCAACCGACTACCAAGGTAAAGTCAAAGTCGGTAAGCTCAATGTAGATGACAACCAGCAAACTGCAATGAACTTTCGTGTTATGAGCATCCCTACGGTGATGTTATTTAAAGACGGCGAACCCGTTGAAAACATTGTCGGTGCACAACCCAAGCAGAACTACGCAACCAAGCTCGACCAGCATATTGGTGCACCTGCTTAAGCAGAGTACAAAACGACAAGGTACATAAACAGAAAAAAGCTAGGGTCAACGCCCTAGCTTTCTTTTTTGCGAATTTAACGGGTAGAGTAGAGGCTTAGGACTTACGCACGAGGTAAGGAAATGAAACGATAGGGAATGGATTACAGCAACCACCGTTTGGCATACTGCG
>JBCCBI010000403.1:0-5108 GCA_039034155.1 Deinococcota bacterium
CTCGCAGTATGCCAAACGGTGGTTGCTGTAATCCATTCCCTATCGTTTCATTTCCTTACCTCGTGCGTAAGTCCTAACACACTAAGTATCAAACTCAGCAGCGCCCATCCTTAACCGCTAAACGCTATCTGAAAACTGCGGTTTCCAGATAGGAGGTACTTAAATGAGGTAATCAACAGCATCCACGAGTTATATTATCCAAACTGAGTGGCTCACGACAAGGGTAACTATATATGGCATCAATACACACATAAGTTAGGGCACAGCAGCAACGTGGCGAACACGTGGGCTGAGCCATACAAATAGAGCAAGCCCGCCCATGAGTAACATGCTAAACCCATAGGGAAGTAGCATATCCAGTTGATACAGCGCCCCTGCAATCACGGGTCCAAAAATTCCCCCGCTACCTTGCGAAAGGGTAGTAAGCCCAGCAACTGCATCTTGCTCGGCTGGGGTGACAGATAGCGTGACGGCTGCAACAAACCCAGGTGTGGCTAAGCCAAAACCCGCACCGACCAGCAAAAATGCCAGCCCAATCATCCAAAAGTTGGTTGCAAATAGCAGCAAAAAGAGTCCACTACACGAAAGGGGTAAGCCCATGCGCAGTAGTCTGAGCGGTGGTAAGCGCAAGCGCCGAATCACCCCGAGTTGCATGGTGAGGGTGGCTAAGCCTGCACACATAAGTGCGCCCCCCACCCACGACGCGGTTTGAACGTCATCTAGCAAAAGCCTGTCCTGGAAATAAAACGCAGAACTCACCCTAAGCCCAGTAATCATGATGACTTGGGCAAAGCCAATAATGAGGAACGGCCACAAGCGTGCGTCCCAGACGGATAAGCGCTCACGCACGGTGCGGCTGTGGATATTGTCAACTTTGTTTAGGAAAAGATAAACACACAGCAAAATAACCAGTGGGAAAATGCCGCCAAAATAAATGGGTATAAGCAGCCCAAATCTAGCCAACAAACCACTAATGCCAGGACCAATGATGAGCCCAGTGCCGTTAGCAGCACCAATAAGGGCTAAGCCAGCAGTGCGATTTTTGCCGCTGGTTGTATCAGCAATATACGCCTGTGACGACACTGCCACAGCCGAAAACGTACCACCTACAAACACGCGGGACAGCACAAGCGCTGGAAAAATCCACGGTTGTTCAATAACACCGGCTAGGCCTAGGCGTAACACAGTGGCAAACAGCAAAAATCCAGCGGACATACCTGTAAGTCCTACCATGATGGTGTTTTTGCGTCCCACACGTTCACTGCGCTTACTCCAAAAAGGGCTAGTAGATGCAAACATGAGCGCTGCACCCGTGATGACAAGCCCGGTTTGCGTTTCGTTCATACCAAGTTGTCTAGCAAGTTGTGGAAAAACTGGGTCAATAAGTGAAAAGCCCATGTAGGCGCTAAACATACTAAAAAAGATGAGCAACTGCTGACTCAAAGTAAAACCTTTCGGTAAGCGGAAGATGTGATGAAACTTGGATTTAGAATTTACTAGCAGTTTTACAAGATGCTGTTACACAGCTATCTGACAGGTAATAGCATGCGTCAAGCAAGGCGAAGAGGTGACAGGGGGAGGGGAGATTTCATCAGCCAACACGCACGTATCACTGGGTTGTAGTGTTGCTACATATATGAGGAATTTACATATGTAGAGGAATTTACACATATAAATGACGTAAATGGTAGAGCTAGCTTATAGCTTTTGTTCAACGCAAGATCAATTGGTTGCTGCAAAGACAGTATTTAGCGATGTGATGAGTTTTTGCTTAGATGTCAACTATTGCTGATAAAAATTTCAACATAACTTTTAACGCTTTGAATTAGGTACAATTAGTGAATAGATAGCAACAAAATAGCTAACCTCGCTTAAAACGAGATTACCATTACATTGATAGGTAGTAGCGTTAGATGTGTAAGAAGTTTAGCGCTCTCGAGTCAGGTCAATACGCCAAGATACTAACCGCTTGCCAGCAGCGAGCACGGCACCACGGCTCGAGTATTCACCCTCAAAGACGTTAATTAAACACTCACTGCCCACGTAATACTGGTTGGCTGACCTAAAGCTGGACAAAATAGCATCGTCTACGAAGGTAAATGAGCCTTGAATTGCACCCATAAGTGAGTGGCTCGAGCGCCACTTGGTTGCATTTTGGTTGGGTAAAAATGGCTCAATAATGCGGTTATTAGTGTACCTTTTGCCGCCTTGTTCACTCAACGTAAGACAACTCTGGGTCGTGAGTACAGCATCAAGACAGCTAACTGTAAAACTCCCCATGACATCGTATTTGTGTTTGCTACGGTCAAGGTAATACCCTGCTACTTGCCACACACCGGAGTCAAGAAAAAGTTGATGTGAGCACAAGTTAGCGTGATGCAATGGCTTTACCCTTTCAGACTAAATCTGTAACCTACTTTGTGTAGCCTAACCCCACCATTTGGGGGATAACAACTAGCCGAGGTAAGCCAATATCCCTAACTTTTGATAGGGCTGCCAAAAGAAAAAGCCCAACCTCACGGTGTTGGACTTTTTAGCTTTGGACTTTTGAGTATCAAGATGTTGAGGGGCTTACTCGCTATAGTCTCCGAGCAACTCGCGAGCTTGGTCCACAAACGACGTGTCGATGACATTATCTAGATTGATAGGCTCTTCGTAAAGAGTGCGGCCGTTTTCACGGTGAACGCGTTCAACATCAGCGAGACCGTCAGCGGGAATAATCTGATTGGGGTCGTAGACAATGGGTGTACCACTGCGAATGGCGCTTTCGTCAGCATTGACGTAGCCCAAGTAAGCAGCCATGTTGTCAGCTGACAAGTAGTCCTCACCCTGCATGAGGCGGGCAGCCTCCATGAGCGCTAAACTAAACCTCAGGGCAACGTCTGGGCGGTCATTAATAAACGTTCCAGAGCCTACAAAGGCAACCGTCATAAGCCCTGGTACAAGGTCTTCTGCAAGCGGTACAGCCGTGCCAGCGTCAATGGCGACATCTGCATAAGGTGCGCCTAACAGGCCAGCATCAATAGAACCATTTTCAAAGGCGGCAGGCATGTCGGGGTTACCAATTTGCACGATGTTGACATCGCGAATGGTTAAGTCGCCCAGTTCTAGCGCTTTAGAAGCTAAGTATTCACCGCCACTACCAGGACCACCGGCTAGTGACACGGTGCGCCCAGCTAGATCGGCAACGCTGGTGATGGTATCAGCAAGGTCTGCTCGGAGCAAAAACTTGGTGGGGCTGTTAGCGAGGGGCTCGAGCCCACCCGGTGCAAACACGCGAATATCTAAACCTTCGTTCCAGCCGTTCCAAAGTGAGGTAACAATGGCAATGCCGCCAACATCAATGCGTCCTTCGCTTAAAAAAGCAATAGCCTCGGTTCCAGAGCTAACCCGGTTAATGTCAACATCTAACCCATAAGCCTCAAAAATGCCGCGCTCTGCCGCCACGTACATGGGTGCAAATTTCATAATGGGCACGTAGGCGACGCTCACAGCCTCGGGTGGATCTAATGGGGCAACCGCAGGTTCAATGACTTGGGCAAAGCCAAGAGCGGCGAGCATCATGACTAGGCAAGTGAAGTAACGCAAAAAGCGTGAGTGGTGCATAAAGTCTCCTTTAAAGTAGATGTTTGCGTCGCACATCTATTATGTGCAGCTACAAAAAATACGTGCAGAACATGCTTTATAACAGTCTTGCCAAGTTATCAAGAGTGTCTGAGCTACAAAATTGTAAGCGACGCGAGTTGCATACTAACGTGTCAGCGAGCATGTGTCTAGCTGGTTGAGCTACGGTTTTAGGGGGCGTAAAGACCTTTCAAGACAAATATTAATGTCGCTAAGGTTGAGGGTAAATTTGTTGCAACTATAAATAATATTCGATAACTAAGTACATCTTCATTCAATCACCCGCGAGTTAACATACTGCCTAACGTTGCTGACCATGTAAACTGGTATATGCGTGTTGACGGTTGGGTTGAGGTAAGTCACAGTCTCAAAAATTACTCAGACAAACAAGCAGGTGAGAAGATTGGCTAAACAAAATATACGCTCACTTGCGCCGGATGAGCTCGAGTGGTTTATTGGTGCCCACTACAGCTTTTTGGGGCATGACTATCCACGTGGTTTGGCGCACCGAGGGTTTACGCGCTTGCGCGATATTGACCATGAAGCAGATAAGTGCTTTGTACTGTTTGCAGATGGTGGTGATAAACGCCCCTTAGCGGGTATTTATGTGCTTGCTCCAGATGCCAATGATGACGATCAAAACCTCTACCTTAGTAACTTTTGGTATGCAGACGTAGCCACAGATCTAACGACCCTATTACGTTATGTCCTCGAGACACACCCACACGAAGCTGCCCATTGCCCCTTGTTTACCGTCTCAGCTAATCAAGTGAGTGAGCTAGAGCTTGCCTTTACGCCGCTAGCGTTTCAGCTCGAGCAAGCCCATAAACTCACCTTTGACCTAGCTGACTTGCCGCCTTTAGGGATGCCGGTTGTGCTTGAAGCATGGACGCTCGAGGTAGATGATCTCTTTTCAGAGGTTTACGAAGCCGCCGAGCAGACCAAGCCCAGTGACAAACTTTGGGCCTACTTTAAGCGCCAGCGCGGTAAATTTACACCGGACTTGTGGTTTATTGCCCGCGAAACACTCGACCAGGACCCTGTTGGTTATGCGTTTTTTGGGCTTCATCACCGTGAGGGTGTGTACTTAGAAGGCATTGATGGCAGCTACTACATTACGGCTGTAGGGGTGCTTGCCCAATACCGTGACTCCACGCAAATGTTGCGCCGGTTGTTGCTTACTAGTATGCAAGAACTTGCCACCAGAAGCCCTTTAGGGCGTATTGAAACGGTACTCAGCGAAGCTGATCCCAAACTGATTCATATTTTTGAATCGCTTGGCTTTTCCCCTTCGGAAACCTACCCAGTATTTGTCAAAATGCCTTAGAAGCCGCGTGTACCTAACACCTAGCAACCTCAGACGGCCTTAGGCTATATCCATGCGTAGCATTCGAATGCGCACGACATCCGGATGGGAGTTCCAGTGGGCGGCCACCACGTCGCGAGTCTCCGAGGGCCCGCAGGCGAGCACGTGGCTCGAACAC
>JBCCBI010000404.1:0-5101 GCA_039034155.1 Deinococcota bacterium
AAACAAAAGGCCGCTGTACTCCGCGATGGGCAACGCATTGGACCAACGGAAACCGCTTGGTGATGTTGGTCATGGTGATGGCGCTGGGTTGGTCAGACATGGCTAAGTATACCTTTGTAT
The DNA here is from genome assembly GCA_039034155.1 of Deinococcota bacterium. GTDB lineage: Bacteria > Deinococcota > Deinococci > Deinococcales > Trueperaceae > JBCCBI01. The sequence goes on from JBCCBI010000404.1 coordinate 121, forward strand.
TTCAATTCTAGATAAATCTAGGATCAGGACTGTATGGCAAAATGTCTCTAAGCGCCTGGTCATGCTTTTCTTGAACAGCATTAAAATTTTTAAGAGCGTCCTGATAGATGTCCCATTCGTCGTAGTCAACATTGTCTTTAGGTTCATAATCAAATATTTGACAAGCAGCTTCAATATCCCATTCTAAACTTGACCCATACAGTAATTTTGCTCGTTCGTGATTCATGTAACCGTGCTGACCAAAATCACTTCTAAAGCCTTGGTCAGAAGCTATCCATAAGATATCATCAGTAATCCACTTGGTGTAGCAAACATCTGTATCTTCCCAGGCCATGTCTTTCAGGTTGTACCGTGCTACTAACTCAGGGCCAAACACCATTGTTTCAGTGTGACGCCGCCAAGGCTCACGCAAGAACCAGTCATATTCGGCTAGCCATGCTTCATATTCTGCTGGTTTGTAAGGCTGTTCTTTGGGAAACATATCACCTGCGTCATGGTAATCGAATGCGTAAAGTGGCCGCCATATCCTAAAAAATTCTTCTGTGGCGGCAATTTGTTGAAAAACGTACTCAGGTTTGTTAAATACACCTACTTTTGGCGTTTCAAGATAAATTTCCCATGGAAGGTACTGGTGATTGTTGACTAACACAGGCCAATCGTCCCACCAGTAAAATCCGATTGCTGGCTCATCATTTGAATAATGTGACGTATTTTGGAAGCGTTTTGCCAGACCTTCAAAATGCCACTTAAGATCAATTTCGATGCTGGCCCAACTTTCGCGAAGCTCTTTCCGAGATTTTTGTGAAAGCTCGTTGTAATCAGCAATACCTTCAAGAATCTCTGTGAATATGTTACGCGCTTCCGCTGAAGTGAGTTTTTGACGCTCTCTGTACGTGCCAGTTGTAACAGAGGTAAGGGATTCTGTATTCAAAAGACGCTCGAAGTTGGTAGCTACTTCGTCAAGTGCTGTAAGTATGACAAGTCTGTTGTAATGAGCCATGATCTAACCTCATCAATAATGTTATTGGTCCGTACAAATTTGCTACTCTAAGTTAACATGCCCAATACGCTCCAAACTGACCGCCTCAACTTGCAACCTGTAAACAGTGAAGATATTCCTGCGTTGTTTGAAATACTCAGCGACCTAAGAGCTATGCGTTTTATGCCGAGTTTGCCGCACCAAACGCTGGCGGATACAACACGCTGGCTCGAGCAAGAAACAGCGCATCCAGATGCACATTGCTGGTCAGTTAAGTTACAACCTACAGGCAAAACCATCGGCTACGTGAACTTTTTGGGTGGAACGCGCTTTCCGGGGATGGGCTATTTTATGCATCCAAATGTTTGGGGACAGGGCTACGCGCCAGAAGCGTGTGGGGCAGTGTTACCTTACGGCTTTGACGAACTTGGCTACGATAGGCTCGAGTTGTGGATTGACCAAAATAATGCTGCATCGTTACGGGTAGCAGATAAACTCGGCTTTCAGCTTAAAGGGCGTATGCCACATAAGTATGGCCATGAAACACGCCATCACTTTAAGTTGATTTACGGGCTGCTTGCGTCTGAGTGGCGGGCACAGCAAGCATCCGCAGGTGATGAAGCGGAAACTACCTCAGCAACTAGCTTTTACGGCGTTGAACCTGTGCTGATGGTGCATGACGTCCTAAAAACCGCTGAATTTTACCGCGACATGCTGGGCTTTAACATTGACTTTATTTATGGTGAGCCAGCTGACCACGCTGGGGTTTCCCGGGCGGATTGGACGGCGAGTGGGGTTGCAATTCAACTCACTGCTGTGCCACCCGAGCGAGACGTTACGCCCTCGAGCTACCTGCACATTCGCGTAGACACCAGTCTAGACAGCCTTTACAAAGACTATCTAGCGCGTGGTGCCAACGTTACTGCTGCTCCCGAAGATAAACCTTGGGGCATGCGTGAGTTTGCCATTCGTGATGTAAACGGGCAGGTGCTGGTGTTTGCAACACATATTTAAAACATCTTGAAGGACTTGGATGACTGCTGTAACTTGAGGCAGTTAGGTAGTTGCAGTGCTGCTATCAGCAAGATGGCCTAACATGGCTGCGCCCGTTTTGATGCCTTTAATGAACCGGCTCAGCTCGAGGTTTTCGTTAGGTGCGTGGTTGGCTTCGTCTGGGTTGGCGTACGGTACTACAAACGCAGGAATGCCTAAAATTTGGGTAAATGCATAGTTGGGTAAGCTACCGCCCGCGGAGGGAATTAGAAGGGGCGTTTCACCTTGAGCAGCTTCAATAGCATCACTAATGACCTGTGTGTAGGGTGACTCGAGCGGGGTTTTAGATGGTTCCATGGCACCCCGGCGGATAATCTCAACATCGGGCGCGTGCTTGGCAACGTGGTCAGCAAGCTTCTGGAAAACGTCATCAACCTGCATAGCTTCCACCAAGCGAATATCACACTTGGCCAAGGCCTTACAGGGAAGCACCGTTTTACTGCCCTCATCGGTATAGCCGCCATGAATGCCGTTGATGGTGAGCGTTGGATAGAACATAAGCCGTTCGTAGTAGCCACGCTCCACTGGTGCGTCCAAATGATCTAGTTCTAAGTTTTGTTTGACTGCATCAAGGTCTAATGGAAGGTTGGCAAGGGCCTCTTGCTCGAGTGCTGTGGGCGCAAGCACATCATCATAAAAACCATCAATTGTAATCTGCCCCTGCGCGTTTTTCATGCTGGCAAGCAAGTGGGTAAGCGTCCAAATAGGATTGGGCGCAACCCCGCCAAAATTACCTGAGTGCAGGTCGCGCTTGGCACCTTTGGCACGTAGGTCAAATGACATCACCCCGCGCGCACCAAGCTTGATAGCTGGTCGGCCACTGTCGTGCACGGGGCCGTCACAGGTAATGACTAAATCAGCCTTGAGGTTATCTTTGTGTTCGCGGACGAAGTCAGCTAGATGTGGGCTACCCACTTCTTCTTCGCCTTCTAACACCATGATGACATTGCAAGGAAGCTCTTTGTTGATAGCAAGGAGGGACTCGAGCGCCAAAAGTTGCGCAAAGTGTTGCCCTTTGTTGTCGCCAGCGCCACGTGCATAGACGCGCCCGTTGCGAATGGTGGGGTCAAATGGGGGTGAGTCCCAGAGCTCGAGTGGGTCAGGTGGTTGCACGTCATAGTGACCGTAGAGCATCACCGTAAGCGCGTCATCACGTACGTGGCGTTTGCCAAGCACAACGGGATGGCCAGCAGTGGGTGCAAGCTCTGCTTCAAACCCCAACTTGGTGAGCATGGTCTGCAGGTACTTAGCAACTTCCTCCACGCCGATGTTCTGCGCGCTAATACTGGGCATTTTGAGGTAGTCAAGCAGACGGTCAATGAACTGTGTTTCGTGAGTATCAATGTGGGTGAATACAGCACTTAAGTCGGGCATTGGCGGCATCCTTTCAAGTGTTGTGGATAGATTCTTGTGGAGTTATTGAAGATAGTCACTAGGTAACGTTGGCAAGCAAAAGAGGAAGATTTCGTCAGCTCATCGTCTTGATAGCCAAGCATACCTAATTGATGTGATGGCTAAGGCGCACCAACCAAACTGCTGGGTGACCGAAACATGGTGAACGATAAAACGTTGATGCTGAGTAACAGCATGAGCAGCAAAATATTCGGGATGAGGAGTGTCCAGTACCTGCGCAAACCCATGCCAAGGAGTTGCTCGAGCAACTGCCTTGCTTTGGCTCGAGTCGCTTTGTTACCTCTCGCAACCTTCCAAACTAACCGTTTAGCCGCTGGCGATAGCGGGTCATAAATTCGCTGTTTCATCGTCCAAATGTACTTAACCGTGTCGTAAAACCCGTATAAGGTAATCACCACCAGCATGGACCGAAAGATAAAGAGTGGAACAAGGGTCATCCTCATGTTTGCTTAGCTTGCGAACGTATTAATTGCCCAAGCTGCTAAAAACACTAACACTGCTGCGGCAGCAGCATAAACAAGGCTGATGCGATTCTTATGGATGTGTTTTTGGATTTCGCGGTCCGTTTGTTGCTCGAGTTCTTTCGGGACTTTCTTAGCATAATCTACCGCCTGCGCCAAATAGCCAACGACGGTGATAACGACAGCAACATCATCAGCAAGTCCTAGGGCAGGCAAAATGTCAGGGATAGCGTCTACAGGTGAAACCACATACACCAGCGACGCCAGCGCCATAAGTTTACTAGGCCAGTGAGATTTTGGGTCGCGGACAACCCGCGCGAGCGTTTCAACTTTTTGCCAGACCTTAGCCAGGCTGCCCCGGTTCATGCGGCCAAGTTTGCCGTCAACCTCGGCTGCGGTTTGCTCGAGTTCTTCAGGTGATTTTGTCTCAACCCGCTGCAAAAACCGATTAAACACACGTTGGGTATCTCTGGGGGCGTCGTGCGCTTCAAACTTCGCTTTAAGATCAGGTGGCAAGCTACCATCCGGATTCAGTGGACGCGCGCCCACCGGAATCTCTGGTTCAACATACGCATTAGCATCGTATACATCAGCTTGATATTCTGCAGCAGCATAAACATCTAGCTCATCGGGTGTTACTGGCCGAGGCCGCTTGCGCCGCCACCAGTGTCTTTTGGGTGATACATCATCTTTATCTTCGGCAGACGCTAGAGACACGTCATCAGATACATCCTCTGAAACTCGCTTTGAACGCCGCCAAACTTGCCATTTAGGAGGCGTTTGAGCTGGGGTTTGAGCTGGGGTTGATGCTATCTCAGCACCTGTCTGATCTTGGCTTAATGTATTCGTAGAGGTGCTAGCTGAGGTTTTAGAAGACCGTTTGAACCAGCCAAAACGCCAGCGGTGCGGTGATGTGCTGGTCGTTGCTGCCTCAGCCTGCTCTAATGCGGAGACAGCTACGGGCTGCGCGTTACTCGCCTCAGCGTCATTATGTTTGGGGGGTTGTTTTTTCCAAAACACAGCCATGCCCTATGCTAGCACCTGCACCCTGTAAGCTGGACGTACTCGCAACAGT
>JBCCBI010000405.1:0-5101 GCA_039034155.1 Deinococcota bacterium
GCCAAATACGCAAAAAGACAAAAAAGATAAGGGGTACTGTTAAAAAGATGTATGCCCAAATAGCTTCACGGGTGGTGAGTGACACATGGAAGCTACGTCTAGAGGATTGCTGACTCGTACGTGATAAGCGTGACTGCATGTGTATAACCTCCCGCGAAATGATAATACTTTACCAATATATGATAGATGGACAGTGCATGATTACAATATTTAACAGCAGTATTAAGGACAATTTCTCAGCACCAGGGGACTCGAGTATAAAATTTTCCTGCTACTATAACTATACTGAATGGGCTACATAGGGCGTCTTGGACAGCAATTAGTGACACTAATTAGGCAATATGATTTACAACACCAAAATAAAAGCAAGACATCTACCTTTATGTTGGTCATCTTGACCTAGGCGGATGTCTGTATACATCAACTTAATTACAAAGGGAAATGTGTGGGGATATTTCACCCCACACAAAGGTCTGTAAGGTTTACTGGGTAAATTCGTCGAGTAAAGCTTGATCTTCTTCTGCTGTAGCGCTAATAACCTCTTCAACAGGCATGTCTTGTAAGAGTACTTCATTAACAGCGTCGATAATAAGTTGGCGCTGGGCAGACTCGTCAACAAAGCGGGTGGCTTCGGCGTAGGCGAGGCTGCTAATAAACGGCCCAAAGACCTCGTCTTCAGCAAGTTCAGGATCGGCAATAAGCTCGGCTCGAGCAGGTAGTTCGCCAACAATATCTAGCCACAAACGCATGGCGTCTGGTGAGGTTACAAATTCTAAGAACTTAGCTGAGGCCTCAAGCGTTGCTTCATCTGCAAACGCGTTAGAGGTAAGTCCGTTCATCCAAAATGAACCAAAGTTAGCTTGCACGCCACCTTCCTCGAGCACGGGTATTTCAGCGACACCCCAGTCAAACTCAGCGGTGTTGCGTACGGCATTAATGGCAAATGAACCATCAATAATCATAGCAACCGTTTGCTGGGCGCGAAAACCATCGCGGTAAGCGTTGTTTTCTTGACCAGGAAAGTCCATGCTACCTACGCCGTGTTCCATGACCCAAGACGAATAAAAGTTAAGCGCGTCGATACCAGCTTGCTCGTCGTACATAACATCGGTGCCGTCGTCACTGTAGGGTTGACCGCCAAATTGACGGGTCAAAATTTCCCGCACGAGGTGATGGTCTTGACCGCCAGGGGCAATCCCATAACCAATGCGCTCGTAGCGTGGACCGCGCTGTTGGGTAAGGGCTTGACCAGCTTCAATAAACTCTTGCCAAGTTGTGGGCGGGCCGTCGATACCAGCCTCAGCAAACATGTCTTTGTTATAGAAAATCGCTAAGCTGCGTACGGCTGTAGGCAACCCGTAGTAAACGTCACCACGCTTAGCAGCTTGGGCCATAGGCACAAAGTTGGCATCGATATCAGCAGCATCAAAATATTCTGCAGGTAGAGGCTCTACATAACCGGCTCGCTCCCAAGCACCAAGCCAGCCGTAGAAAAGCTGCACAACGTCGGGGCCTACGCCAGCGGGCAAAGACGCACCAACTTGGGCTTCGTAATCAGCGTAAGGGAAGGTTTCTTGAACAACCTCGATATCTGGGTTTTCAGCTTCAAACATCTCAATAAGCTGGGCCATGGCTTCAACGCGTTCATCAAATTGGTACTGCCAGTAGGTGATAGTGACATCTTGTGCAAATGCACTGGTCACAACTCCCCAAACTACGACTAATAAAACGGCTAAACGGTGCTTCATGCAGCTTCCTTTCTTGCTCGTAAGCGCTGGCTGGCGTCTTCAAGCTTGTGGTGATGTTTTTGTAGTGTACCTAAATGGACGTTAAGCTGGTGTTCTGCATGCATCACCTGAGGTTTTAGTGAACTGCGGGCAGGTCCTCCAAAGCCGTTACGCCTGCTGATAAAGGCTTGTGGTGATAGGGCATCTTGGAGGGTATTTACCGCAAGTTGCGGTCCACCAATAGCGGCCAAGTCCTCAGGCGTTGCAGCTTGGAGAGCTTGCTCACGTGCTTGCTGATGCATAACGAGCGCTGCAGCAAGTTGATGCCCCTGTTGAAAGCTCACGTCAAAGTCACGGGTGAGTACGTCTGCAAGCTCAGTGGCAGTGGTATCGCTTTGAGCTGCCAATTCAGCAAGGGCCACTTCATTGAACTTGCCACCTTCTAAACTTGCTACCAGTAAGGCTAGACCGCCACCAAGTTGTTTGAAGAGATTGCGCAGGGAACCTTGAATATCTGGCCCAAAGTCGTTGAGGTCGCCAAAAGGAATATTGTGCTGGGCGTAAAAAATGGACTGCGCTGCACCAAGAGCTCGGGAAAAGTGCGTACGGGCGTGCTCGAGCGCCACCGGATTGCGTTTTTGTGGCATGATGCTTGAGCCTTGCACTAACCCGTCTGGCACGTGAAATAAGTGCTGCGTTGCCCAACCGAGTAAATCACAGACAAACCTCGATAGCGTAAGTGCCGCACTTTGCGATACGTGGGCAAGGTCGGTTTGCCAATCCGCTGAGGCAACGGCATCGTAGGTATTGGCAACAGGTGTGTCAAAACCCAGCAGTTTGGCGCTGTGGCTACGCTCGAGCGGGTGGCTACTACCAGCTAGTGCTGCTGCACCTAGTGGACAGGTATTAAGCCGCGCAAACGCTTGCAGGGCGCGCTCACAATCACGTCCCAAAGCTGCCTCCACCGCTAACAGGTAGTGTGCCAAGCTGGTTGGTTGCCCTGGTTGGTGATGGGTGTAGGCAATCAGCACCGTATCAAGGTGGGCTTTGGCGTGCTTAACGAGCGCACGACGCAACTTGCCAAGGTTACTGACTAGCTCGAGCAGCAACTTGCGGTTGTACATCTTATACACGGTCATGTCGAGGTCGTTGCGGCTTAGTCCCAGTCGCAAAAAGCTTACTGTATCTTGACCGAGTTTGTCTTCTAAAATGTGATTGAAGTGGAAGTACAAATCTGGAATGTCTGGATCGTAGGCAGGTGAGTTGTCATAAAGATCGCGCAGGGCAGCCTCGAGGGTCTCAATACGCGCTCTATGCATTTGTACGCTGGGCAATTGCTTCACGGTTGCCACATGGGCGCACATGGCATCTAAAAAATAACAACTTAAATGTTTACAGGCGAATCCATAATCGGGTTTGAGGACTTGTTCTAAATAACTAGGATGCCAAGGCAAAAGTATCTCCTAAAATGGTATAATACACTTATCACAAAAAACGTTTCTCACACAGAATGTCAACATCAATTTGATGATCACCTCGTATGCGAAGGGCTAAGATGAGTAAATTCAGTGAACGTCATGGATTCAAAACATCCATTATCCAAATTGAGTCGATGGATAAAAAATTGAGGGTTTCATTATGGAATTTAATGCTTTTAAACATAAAAGCAAGAATACCTTATGACACCGAAAACTGTCATAGATTTGAAAAAGAATTTTTCGTCGATTATCTTCGTGTACCTTATGATGAAGTTGAAAGTGGCAAAGGGTTTGAGCAACTTCTAAGTGAACTGAAATATTGTATTCTCAACAAGCCGTGGTACGAGGTTTGTGATGTTGTTGAGTTCATCGCATCCAGTGTGGTTTTTGATTACCTCGCTGAAGACTTTAATAATATATTGCAAAGAGAAGCAAGCGGATATAGACTTATCAACGGTCAACTAACTAACATTTATGAAAAAAACGAAGTGGAAATGCTTCAAGAAGCTTTACAAGATGGGCAATTTGTCGGTGTGTCAAAGCATCTTAAACGTGCTCTCGAATTATACACTGATAGAGAAGCGCCTGATTATCGCAATTCAATCAAAGAGTCTATATCTGCTGTTGAAAGTATGGTGCGTACAATTACCAGTGAGCCAAAGGCAAGTCTGAGCAAGGCTCTCAAAGTAATAGACGATGCAAGTGGTTTACACAAAGCCCTCAAAGAAGGGTTTGCAAAACTTTATGGATATACAAGTGATGAAGATGGCATCCGACATGCAATGATGAATGAGCCCAACATTACCGCTGCTGACGCTAAATATTTTCTGCTTTCTTGTACGTCCTTTGTTAATTACTTGAAAGAGAAAATGCCTCAAACATAGCGCTTATTTACCTTAAAAACCTATATTAGTTGCTTGGCAACTTTAGCAACGTCTACATCATTCTCTTTTATTCTGTACCTCACCTCCACAGGTAAGGTGTGATAGCGCCTTAGCAAAACTTGCAAACACGCCGCTAACCATGCCCTATCACGTGGGTTCAGGTAGGTCAGCGGATGGTTGACGAGCTTGGGATGTACCACTTCGCGCACAATACCGACAACCATCACAGCGTCTGGCACAAGTTTTAAGAGCAGTTCAGGACTTCGCGACCAGGTGCTTAAGCTGGCTTTTGCGGCGTCGTGGTCTCGAGCTGGGTCAGGTTCAATCCCACCTGCTGGAAATAATAAGACACACCCACCTGCTCGCAAATGCCGCACAAGCTGCCTCAACAACGCATCTTGCCGCGACCCTTCAGCAACGTAGACAAGCTTGCCTGCTAGGTTAGGTAACGCCATCAGTAACGGACGCTGCGCTGCCACAATAATGAGGTCGTCTCTGGGAATACTGGCGAGTAGCGCAAGTGCGTCAGCGAGGCCGGGGTGATTGGCGGCGATGATGAGCGGGCCTTGATGAGGGATGTGCTGACTGCCTCGAGCAAAGTCAGTAGCAGGGTTGCTGTAATGATTAAGTAACTCATACGCAGCAGCCTGCAAATCCACGCACGCTATCTGCTTGTCAAAGTGGATGAGCTGCTTACTGAAAGCAGTTGCCATCTGGCGCACCCAAGACTTTAGTAGACGCCCTACAACGCTTGTTGAGCTAAGTCCTAATGCGCGATAGAAATCATCTGCATTAGCCTCAATAAGCAACTCAGGAACATCTAAATCGGGGCAAGGGATATCATCAAAAAAATCTGTCAATGTTGGTGTTTTAAAGGCGATTGACGCCTACAAGTTTTGTCATCAATCTCAGGTTCAAGCTAGCTATGCTGTCGTTCGCATGTGAGGTTTTTCCTATTCACAGCGTATGCCCGTTATGAGTATGCGAAAGCTGTCGTCTCAAAGGGCAACAC
>JBCCBI010000406.1:0-5096 GCA_039034155.1 Deinococcota bacterium
AAGTGAAATCAGATGACTTAAAATTCCAGCCATGACTGGAAAGGTTACTGGTGAAACAAATGCAATATCAGTTGCAATGGCAACCTGTACATCCAAGTCATCTGGTGGTTCAATCTGCTTGGAGATATTAGTATGAAATTCGGATACTAATCTTCTAAGCGCTCCACTGTTAGGAAACCGCTGACCAAAACTATGAAGCCTTAAGAGTTGCTTTTGAATGGTCTTAGCATTTGCTTCTCCTAAATCTTGAAGATCAATTCCGGCTAGTTTATCTTGTTTCATAGAACCTGCGACAGCATTTTTGTAAGAAACTGTTTTTGAGACTCCTAATTTCATCCCAACGAAACGTAATTTGTCGCTTACAATCTTGAGAACTTGTTCTCCACGTTCGTCACTATTTGAAAAGATTCGGTAGTCGTCTCTATATCTAAGTATGCGAACGTCATTGTTGGCTTTGAGCTCGTCGTTGATCAACTGATCGACATAACCGAGCACAATTTCTGCCACAAAATCCATAAGTACTGAACCTTGCGAAATGCCATTAGTTTGACCGTAACGTCCTGCTTGGATGTGTGAATCGATCTTATTACCAAGTAGAGACTTCTCTCGTTTCTTCTTTTTAGCTTCAGGTTGTCCATGTATTGCCCAAGAAATACTGTGTGTGTACAGTGATCCATAACAGTCAGTCACATCGGTATGAAGTAGATGGCTAAACTCCAAGGAATACATTAGTGAGCGTTGTTCAACACTTTGCCACCAGTTCTTTATTTGTGTTGCTGTATCTGTTTGATGATCTACAGACATCACGGGTGCACTACAGCAGTCAACTACACCGTCTTCAAATTCTTGAAATCTATCCTTGATAACCTGCCAGTTTGATTTCTTACATATGACATTTACTAAGGAGACATATATAGCTGGATGCATAAGTTCTAGCGGTCGCCATGCAAGTTTTCCATCTTTGTTTGTAATAAAATTATAACTCACATCCTGAATCTCAGCAGGATTATTACATTTGAAACCTGTGTAAAACCTATCGCTACCTAGTACGGATGCAACTCCATTCAAGATGGGTTCAAAACTAATGTAGCTTGGCATATCACCGTTGAAATAGCTACTTTCTTTTAGAAAGTGGGTACGTGCCTCCTTATGGGAAAGGTCAATAAGTCGTTTCATAAAATCATAAAATCTTTTTGAGCACCAGTAGTCAAAATCTTTAAACGTATTAACATAGTATTATTATATCTTATAAGTGCAATAGGAACATAAGCAAAAAGCCTCTAGATGTTATTAGAGGCTTTTTATAATTGAAATAGGTTGTTATCTAAGCAACTTGCTCTTTTTTCTCATTCTCACGTGCTTCTAGCTTCGCTTTAATCCGCTTAAGCACGGTAACTTCTTCCAGCGCACGCTGGTCAAGTACGTCACGGATGCTACGAATTTGCGCGTTCACACCAGGAATCACAATTTGCTCAAGGGCGTTCACACGGCGGCTAGTTTTTTTAATTTCTTCACCAACCTTGCGAAGGCGTGTTTCGGTGGCAGCCACCTTAATAAGTGCTTCGGTCAACTTGCGAAACTGGGTGGCACTGTCTAGTGTGCGCGCCCCAGCGCCGATGGGTGAAAAGGGAAGCTGGCTGCTAAATTCAGGTGCTTCAACTTGGGGGACTTTTACCCCAAACAAGTTTTGCACCGTGATGTCCACCTCGAGCGAGCCACTTTCAGCTAAGCTCAGACTTTCAACTGCTTCGGGACCGTCCCAAGCTTTGGCAAGGAACAAGCTGAAGTAGGCTTCTTGGCTCGAGGCCGTGAGTGCTTCCCTAGCTGCGAGTGATTCCTTAACCAAGCTAAAAAACTCCGCAATGAGCGCATCACGTTTGCGCTTAAGTAGGTCAGACCCGCGAATTGCCAGTTTAAGCTGGTCGCGGCGCTGCAACAAATTTGAACGGGTTGGCGCAATTTGCTCAGCCATAATTAGCTAGCAGCCCTACCTGCACCCCACAACTCGTCCATTTTTGCACCGTAGTATTTATCAATTTGGTCCCGACTCAAGCGGGTAAGTTCGCTCTTCGGCAAGAGTGACAAAATGCCCCACGCCAAATCTAGCGAGTCGTCAATACTGCGGTCTTCACTACCTTGGTTGATGAACCGCTTTTCAAACTCATCTGCAAATTTGAGGTAGAGTTTGTCGTTTTCACTTAACGCATCTTCACCCGTAATTGCTACCAAACGGCGCAAGTCAAGCCCGTTAGCATAAGCTGCTTGGAGCTGGTCAGCTACGTTTTTGTGATCTTTACGAGTTTTACCGTCACCAATGCCGTTGTTCATCAAGCGGCTCAAGCTTGGACCGGGGTTAATGGGTGGATATGTACCTTGTGTGTGCAAGTTACGTGCAAGGTAAATTTGCCCCTCGGTAATGTAACCGGTGAGGTCGGGAATGGGGTGGGTCACGTCGTCATCTGGCATGGATAAAATAGGAATTTGGGTGACTGAGCCGTCACGACCTTCCACCACACCAGCACGTTCGTAGATAGATGCCAAATCTGTATACATATAACCAGGATAGCCACGGCGACCAGGAATTTCTTCGCGGGCACCACCAATTTCGCGTAGCGCCTCACAGTAGTTGGTCATGTCCGTAAGAATCACCAACACGTGGTAGCCCTGTTCAAACGCCAAGTATTCAGCAGCGGTGAGGGCCATGCGCGGGGTAAGCAAACGCTCTACCGCAGGGTCATCAGCCTTATTCAAAAAGAGTACAGAACGTGCTAGTGCGCCCGTGCGCTCAAATTCTTGAGTGAAAAAGGTAACCTCACGCTGGGTTACACCCATTGCCGCAAAGACTACCGCAAATTCAGATCCCTCACCAAGCACTTTGGACTGACGGGCAATTTGGGCAGCTAGTTCGTTAGCGGGAAGACCTGAACCTGAAAAGATAGGTAACTTTTGACCGCGCACTAGGGTGATGAGGCTATCAATAGTGGAAATACCAGTTTGAATAAACTCTTCTGGCTTACGGCGAGACACTGGGTTAATAGGCGCGCCACCAATAGGCAGGCGCTGGTCAGCAACCACCGCGGGCAGGCCGTCAATAGGTTGCCCACTGCCGTTGAAGCGCCGTCCAATCATGTCCTTGGATACACCCAAACGCGCGACATCTTCAACTAAGCTTACCGTTGTAGATGACAAGTCAATACCAGAAGGTTCTTCGAACACTTGCAGGACAGTAACTTCGTCAGAAACCTCAATGACCTGACCGCCGCGCATTCGACCTTGACCGTCCTGAATCCGCACGATGGCGTTGTAGGAAAGGTCAGGTGCGTTTTGCAAAAATAGCAGCGGCCCAGAGACATAGCTGACTTCACTGTATTCTTTACTGAGTAGTTTCTTAGCCACGATCTCTCCTTACGCCGTCACGGCAAACGCACTGTCAAGTTCGCGTAGGACGCTGGTTTTATAGGCTTCAAACTCATCTTCGGGCACGTAGCGTGCGCGGTTGACTTTTTCCATAACAGGATCGCCAAGCAGATCGTCAACAGTTGCGCCAGCAGAAAGTGCTTTGGTGGCACTGTCATTGAGTTTGATAATCATTTGCAACATCCCGTAAGCTTTTTCCATGGAGCAAGACGCATCAACTGGGTCAAAGCCGTTTTGTTGCAAGAAATCTTGCCGGAGGATGCGGCCAACCTCAATCACTAAGCGCTCTTGATCTTGCAAGGCGTCCGGTCCAACCAACTGCACAACTTCTTGGAGGTCAGCTTCACGTTGCAACAAGTTGACAGCTTTTTCGCGGTACTCGGTATAGTCCTCAGCAACGTTGTCGCGGTACCAGTCTTCCAAAATGCCGGTAAAGAGCGAGTACGACCGCGCCCAGTTAATGGCTGGGAAGTGGCGGCGACGCGCAAGTGATGCGTCTAGCGCCCAGAAGCAGCCAGTAATACGCAACGTTGACTGGGTTACAGGCTCTGAAAAATCCCCACCTGCTGGTGATACCGCGCCAATAATAGACACAGCACCTTCTTCTTCAGCAAGGGTGGTGACGCGCCCACCACGCTCATAAAACGCAGCCAGACGAGATGCCAAGTAAGGCGGATAACCTTCCTCAGCAGGCATTTCCTCGAGGCGGGAGGCAATTTCCCGAAGAGCTTCTGCCCAGCGGCTAGTGGAATCCGCCATAATCGATACCGAGTAACCTTGATCGCGGAAGTACTCTGCAAGCGTAATACCAGTATAAATTGATGCTTCCCGTGCTGCCACCGGCATGTTAGAGGTGTTGGCAATAAGTACCGTGCGGTGCATAAGCGGATTACCTGTTTGAGGATCTTCAAGTTCTGGGAACTCCACAAGCACGTCGGTCATTTCGTTACCGCGCTCGCCACAACCCACGTACACCACAATATCGGCATTCCCAAACTTCGCAATAGACTGCTGGGTCACGGTTTTACCTGAGCCAAATGGTCCTGGAATGGCTGCTGTGCCGCCCATCGTTAAGGGGAACAGTACATCTAGAATGCGCATACCGGTAAGGAAGGGCGTCACTGGGTCGAGTTTTTTGATAACCGGGCGCGCTTGGCGTACTGGCCAAGGGTGATAGAGCTTAAGTTCAGTGCCATCATCTAAGGTGGCGATGGTGTCTTCCAGCGTGTATTCACCCGCAGGTTTCATGTCCTTGATGGTGCCGCCTTTATCTGGGGGAACCAAAATTTTGTGGGTGAACGAAAACTCGGGCACGGTACCCAGAACTTGCCCACCTGTGACGGTATCGCCAGCTTTGACTTGTGGCGTAAACTTCCACTTAGCTTCGCGTGAAAGTGAGTTAACGGTAATGCCACGGTCAATGTAGGTACCAGACACTTCTTGGATTTTGTCGAGTGGACGCTGGATGCCATCAAAAATACCGTTGAGCATACCTGGCCCAAGCTCTACAGCAAGAGGTAGCACCGTGGACACAACAGGCTCACCAACAGTGAGTCCGCCAGTATCTTCATAAACCTGTACAAAGGCAGTATCGCCATCTAGACGAATAATTTCGCCGATGAGTTGAGCTTCACCCACCCGCACAATATCGTACATGCGCGATCCCATCATGCCCTCGG
>JBCCBI010000407.1:0-5093 GCA_039034155.1 Deinococcota bacterium
GCTGTGGCTTGACGTAAGACATTAGCTTGGAGATCTTTGCGGCGAGTGTTGGCAAGTTCAGCTTCGAGAGCAAGCGCTTCAGCCCGATCGCGATCAGCTAAGTCCTATTCAGGCTCAGAGATATACATATCGCTGTAGACCCAACTGTTCCCCCAGTGAATGCCGTTGATGCCAGTAGCATCAGGCAAGCGGAAATCACCTTGAATCTCAGGCTTAAACAAGTCGCCTTGCCAGCGGTGAGCAATAAACGCGCCACCAACATCACTGACCAAGACTTCTTCAGCTTGGGCAAACAGCTCATTGCGCAACGCGTTGTCACCAATGGTGGTGCTTGCTTGCGATACGAGGTCGTCATAGACTTCATTCAACCAAGTATGACGTCCGGTTGACACCCAAATACCCAGCAAGTTGGCTTGGTCCAAAAAGTCCATCCCGTATGACACTGCACCTAGCATAAGCTCGGTGGGTTCAGCATTAAGCGCGTCCATATAAACTTTGCTGTCTTTGTTGGACACTGCAATGTCAATATCTAAACACTGTGAAATTGAGGCGGCCACTGCTTGATAAACCGCTGCCATGGCCGGTGCTTCGCCGCGTAACCACATTTCTTGGGCAGGGAACCCCTCACCACCGGGGTAGCCAGCATCTGCTAGATGGGCTTGCGCCTCACCACAGTCGTAAGCTTGGTAGTTGGTGAGGTTGCCCTCAACGTCGGCACCGGGAAAGCCAGGCATAAGCATGGAATGGGCGGGCATGGCTTTAATCTCGGTAAATACACCGGCCACAATGGCTTCACGGTTAATAGCTTTGGCAAAGGCCGTGCGCACATCTAGGTTGTCAAAGGGTGCTTGGGTGGTGTCAAACAGCAAGTAATCCGTACGGAAATCACCGTAATGACGCAAATAGTTATCACTCAGTACAGGATCACGCTCAATGAGCGCAAAATCTGCTGGCGTGAGCATTTGATATGACACAACATTAATTTCATCGTTTTCAAACGCTGCAAAAAAGGTCGCTGGTGACATGAAGATGGCTTCGATACGCTGCAACCTAGGTGGGCGGTAGCCGGTGTACATAGGGTTAGCTTCCAGCACGATGCGGTTGCCGGGATCAAACTCAGCGAGCATGTAAGGTCCGGAGGACACCGAGGTTTCGGGGTCGTTGTTGTAGAAAGGTCCGTGTTCCTCGAGCGCTTGCTTTTGCATCACAAACGAAAAGTTCATGACATTGGGTAGTGGCGGAAACGCCTCCACCGTGGTGACGGTGAGTGTTAAATCGTCCACGGCACGCACGCCAAGTTCTTCGGGTGGCAGGGTACCGTCGACAACCTCACTCCAGTTTTCAATACCACCAGGGCCTAAAAACGAGTAAAACCAGGCAAAATCCCAACCGTTTTCAGGGTTGGCACTAAAACGGAAGGTTGCTTCATAATCGTAAGCAGTTAGCGGCGTGCCGTCACTCCACATGAGGCCTTCACGCAAGTTAAACGTCCAAGTGCGGCCATCTTCGGACACGCTCCAACTTTCTGCACTGCCCGGAATCACGTCAAAATCACTGTTTAAATCTACCAAGGTATCTTGGAATTGATTGCTGATGATATCGCCAGCGCTTACGCAATGACGTTGGTACACACTCACGGCAAAATCACAGGTGACACCCGTGGCAGTATTATCACAGCCCACGCGTAGCACTTGCTGGTCATAAGGTGCTGCGTCAGCAGGGAGTTCGGTGCCATAGATAGTCGTGTTTTGGGCGAGTCCTAAAGACCCCAGCATCAGCAAGAGTACAAAGTTCAAAAGGTTTAAGTTTAGGTGGTTCAACCTCATAATGTCCTTTCACAAGTAGAGATGTCGTTACTAAATCATCAGAATTAGATGGTCGAGTTGGAAGTGTATCGGGCTTAATGTCAAGCTGCTTCGCTATCACCTCCTTGAATAAATAGGTCAGATACGTTGGTTGAGGGTACTGCTCGCTTCAAGTGACCTTGAGCTGCTAAGTCAGTGGTGCGCAAATCTTGTTCGACGCTGTCTAGCATGGCGGTGACGGAGGCCCTTGCCCCGTTTACATCACCTGCTCGTAAGCAGTTAACCAGCTGACGGTGAAGGGGCAACGTCCCTTGACCCACCTCGGTATTTCCCAAAGGGCTGTTCCAGAGGTGCTCGAGTACATTCCAAAGTGGCATCAAAATCTGTAAAAATAGCGGGTTATCCACCCGTTCATACAATGCCAAGTGAAACCGCTTATCGCTTTCGTGTGCTGTGCCTTTCGTGTAATGCTCTACTTCGACAGCATTTACTAGCTCTTCAAAATAGGCAATGTCAGCGGCTGTAGCACGCTGGGCGAGTAACGCAACAACCTCAGTTTCAAGGGCGCGGCGCAGTTCCAAATAGCGCACTAAGGTGTCCCGCTGGGCGTCCAGTGTCATGACAACATGCTGTTCATTACTAGAGGGGCGCTTGCACAAAAACGTGCCGCTACCTACCCGTGACTCCACAATGCCAAGCGTTGCCAGATGCGTCAGTGACTCACGCAAGATGCCCCGGCTAACCCCAAGTTGCTCAGCCAAAACGCGTTCAGCGGGAAGGCGCTGGCCAACTGTTAACTTGCTACTTGCTAAATAAGCTAGGAGGCTCGAGGCAGCTTCCTCTGCTCGTGACTGAGGTGTGACTGAGGTGACGACGACCTTTCTCCTTTTTGACAAGCTATGACGATAAACCTTTGGCACGCTATACAAACTATGTGTTAGACAGATTATGTATTAGCTTTACCAAACCGAATAATCTTGTAGCCATTAAATGGTTGAACCAATTCTACGCATAAACTTGCAAGTGTGTCAACGGCTACAGGTTTAAATAAACGTGATGTCCGAGAATCAATGACTCTTAAACTGTAGAATTTGGCGAGGGTAGTGACTTGAAACTTTAACAAGTAGCATTTGGTCAACTCAAAACAAGACTAAATAATATGACATCATAATAATATAAAATCACAGGCAGCAAAATCATCCTAGTGATTGCGGTCATTTATCTCAAACATAAGTATGTTTTGAGCCCATTTGTGTTTTAGATTGTACCAGGGCTTAGAATACAGCTATGACCCACCTCCAAAGCAGTTCACGTACTCAACATCTTGCTGATCTATGCATCCGTGCCATAAACACCCAAGGACTATCTCGATGAAACGCGCCCTGTTCACGTGGGGAGGTTGGGAAGGTCATGAACCTGAAGCTTGTGCAACCCACTTTGCCAAAAAGTTACAAGAGCACAACTACGACATCACCATTGTAGATTCACTTGAACCTTACGACGACCTTGACAGCCTCAAACGCTACGACCTCATCTGCCAAACCTGGACCATGAGCGAAATAACTGACCAACGTGAGCAAAACTTGCTGGCCGCAGTTCACGCAGGGACTGGCTTTGCGGGTTGGCATGGCGGCATGGGAGATAGTTTTCGGGCCAATCCCAACTATCAATTTATGGTCGGTGGTCAGTGGGTTGCGCATCCCGGCGACCTAATTAATTACACAGTTAACATCACTCAGCCAGATGATCCGATTGTGGACGGCCTGAGCGATTTTGCCATGCATAGCGAGCAGTACTACATGCATGTTGACCCTGGTAATGAGGTGCTGGCCACGACTACGTTTGATGGTAGCCGCATGGCCTGGCTCGAGGGAACTGTGATGCCAGTGGTCTGGAAGCGGCGTTGGGGTGAGGGGAAGGTTTTTTATTCGTCACTTGGGCATGTGCTAAGTGATTTTGAGGCAGTTGAAGCAACTACACTTACGACTCGAGGACTTGTTTGGGCAACGCGCTAACTTGACAACGTTGGACTGGGCAGCAGAGCTTGTAAATGCACCCTAAATGTACGTCAATTGCAGCTCATAGTCTGAAGCCTTAGAAACCTTACCAGCTCGAGCCAAGGAAGAGTTTGAAGGAAATTGCAGACTTGACGCCCGTTTCATATTGTCCGTCTTGACCCATCACTCCAGATTCATGCCCGTCACAACCCCCTCAGCTAGCCTGTCCAAATCCTCATCAACTTTAGCAAAAGACCCCTTAAATTGATTGCCTACTACCATTTGTGCTAAGCCGTGACACAACATACAAATATTAAGTGCAACCTTGCTGGGTTCATCGCCGGTAAACATGCCGTCTGTCTGTGCTTGCTTGACATAAGTAACAAACATGTTTGTGCTTTGCATAGAAAGTTGTTGCAAAGCTGGGTACTGTGACTCGTCCAACGCGCCACCAAACATAATTTCAAAAAGGTTGGGGTTTGTTCTAGCGTATTCAGCATAGGCTTTGACCACCTGCTTGATACGTTCACGCCAAGGCGCGTCCGTCTGCCAGGCTTCTGCCATCATTTCAATGAGCTTTTGATAACCCACTTCAATCATGGCAGCTAGGAGTGCGTCACGATTTTTGAAATGCCTGTATACCGCCGTGTGATCGACCTCGAGCTTAACTGCTAGTTTACGCAGACTAATCTCGCTTGCTCGTTGGTGCTCGAGGCTCTTGAGCGCAATATTAACAAGCGCCTCTTGCAAATGACCATGATGATAGCTCTGTTTACGCATAGTCCTTAATCCTTAAAAGCAACCCAGATACTAGAGATACATTTGACACCATATGTCACCACTGTTTACACTGTCAACAGTGGTGACATTGTATTCCTGTTTTCAACAATATAGCAGGTCACCACTCTACTCAACGCACGGGTAACCTTTTAAATCTCACCTATGCGCCATAGGAGTTTTTATGCCTACTTTGTTTAGTTCCTTTGATCTTGGTTCATTGACACTGCCTAATCGCGTGCTCATGGCACCAATGACTCGCAATCGCGCTCATTTGAATGGTGTACCACACGAGCGTATGGCGCGCTACTACGCGCAACGGGCAGAAGCAGGGCTTATTATCACTGAAGCAACCGATATTTCTTTAACCAGTCGTGATTCTCCCAATAGACCTGGGCTTTTCACGGACGACCATGTTGCAGGTTGGCGTAATGTCACGGAAGCAGTTCATCAAGCAGGAGGGCGTATTTTTGCCCAGATATGGCATGCAGGCCGCGCTTCACATCCTTCGGTA
>JBCCBI010000408.1:0-5076 GCA_039034155.1 Deinococcota bacterium
CTCAAAACACACGGCCTACGTCTGTGTCGCTAGAAGATTATGCCTATCAGGAATTACGCAAGATGATTCATCAAGGCGTATTTAAACCAGGCGATCAATTATTACAGGTGGAACTAGCTGCCCAACTTGGCATAAGCCGAACACCTTTAAGACGCGCTCTTGCCAATCTTGAACACGAAAGGTTAATTGAATTTTCGCCGCGTGGTGAAGCCTTTGTAACACGCTTTGATGTCAAAGAAATTGCAGATATTTTTGAAGTAAGAGCAGTTTTAGAGGCATTGTCGTGTCGCTTAGCCGTCAACACGGTTGAGCGCAAACATACAGCTTATTTACGTTCTTTATTAACAGCCGCCATGGAGGACATTAGCCCCGAAGACCAGTCAGCCTACCGCCAAGCTGATATTGAGTTTCACACGTACATTGCCACGCTAGCGCCCAATCCGTTTTTGCAACAACTGCTTGATTCGTACCAAGTTATGAGCTTGTCATTTGCTCAAGGGCTGTTAAGAGCACCTGCAGAAACCTTTGACGAGCACATGCGCATTTTAGATGCTCTTGATCAAGGTGATGCTGACCTAGCTGAACAAGAGATGCTCGAGCACATCCGTACTACTATCACTGCTATGAGACACAAAGCCGCTGCCGTATCAGTAGAGACAGCAGATGTAGAACATCGCCCAATACAAGACTCGTAAGTAAAGATGCTCGTTAAACACACCATCTTCTGACACAGAAGCACGACTGACCAACTTCTTCGTCAATACATGTCGGACACACTTTAAGGAGGCACATCATGCCTAAACACATCCGTAACGCCGTCAGCCAACCCTTCTCGAGAAGAAAGTTTTTACAAGGCTCAGCTGCAACCCTTGGCGGCTTAGCCCTAGGATCGCAGTTCACAACTGCCCGCGCCCAAGGTGCTGGGGTTGAGTTCTGGAGTCAACCTTATGGCGACACGATTGCTTGGAAACGTTTAATTGACGGCCTCGCTGAGACCTTTACAGATGAAACAGGTATCAGCGCACGTGCTGAAATTATCAACTGGGCCAACGCTGGGCAAACTTGGCTCCTCACCGCTCAAGGGGGCGCTCACCCAGATGTGGGCGACATGTACTGGCTCCACTCCAACGCAGGTATCGGTGCTGGACAAAATGGCCCTATGCCCATCACCCAGTATAAAGATGAATATTTTCCAAACCTAGAAGAACGCTTTTTTGCCAGTGCGCTTACTGATGTCACCTGGAACGGTGATTTTTACGGTATTCCATGGCGTGGGGATATTCGCCCGCAAATTGTCCGCACAGATCACTTAGCTGAGGCTGGTTTTGACCGCGCCCCAGAAACTTGGGAAGAAATCACTGAGTATGCCCAAGCCCTCACCATACGCGATGGCAACAACGTAACCCGCTGGGGCTTCAACTTTGGCTTTTCTTCCAATGCTGTGCAGCAACTTATGCCCTACTACTGGCAAGCTGGCGGCGAATTTATGAGTGAAGATGGTCAAACTGCCACAATTGACAATGAAGCTATGCGCACAACGCTGAGTTGGATGCACGATCTTGTCTGGGTTTATGGCGCTGTTGACCCTAACTTTATGGAAGTTAGCTCGAGCCCACTAGACGACTTTGTGGCCGGGAGCTTAGCCATGTCAGGCTCTATACCTGACAACAACGTGCGACGTTTTGAAGTTGAGTTTCCTGAAATTGACGACCTTTGGGAATTAGAAATTCCAGCAGTAGGACCCGACAACCGCGCAGCATATAGCGGTGCTGGCTACTGGGGACTCTTGTATGGCACCGAAAAAGTTGAAGAGTCTCTAGCTTGGCTGCAATTTTTAAGCCGCGATGAAAACATGCAAACCATTACCGAGTACACCTCCGGGGTCAGTCCTAACAAAAACGTCATGGCCTCAGACTTTTGGCAAGACCGCCCTTGGAAACTCAAAATTGTTGAAACCCTCGAGTTTGGTCACACCTCACAACACCCTTCACCTGCGTGGGCAACCATCAGTGCAGGGGATCCCGGCGGCATCGTTTATGACCTCATGTTTAATACAATTATTCGCCGCAACAATATTGACGATGAAATTGCTAACGCCCAAAGCCGTATGCAAGCTGAGTTAGACAAAGTTTAGGGGATGTGGTTGTGAAGATAAGGGCTCGAGTGTCATGTACTCGAGCCCTTGTTAATAGAACTTTTAGGTAGATGTCGTCTAAAAACCCTCGAGATACTCATCTCTAGCATCAACATTTGTGACGGCTACCGCTTTCAAATTTTGATATTAGCATTACTCATTCTTAAAGCATTTTTAGATTTACGCAATGCGTGAGTGTGGCCCTAAATATTTGATCTGTTTAACGACAAACTCTTAGCTATTGTCCGTAAAATTCTACGAAAGGCTTCTACTTTGAAGGGAAAAAATCTTTTTTGTTACATCATGGTGGGACCTGCGTTTATCATGTCTCTATTTTTAGGTATCTATCCTGTCTTAGACACTTTCCGCATCAGCTTGCTGCAATACGATCTGCTGCGCGTTGTCAACGAAGGTACACCTTTTGTAGGGTTGCAAAATTACCGCGAGGCCTTCCAAAACCCACAATTTATACAGGCGCTCATTAACACCATTGTGTTCACCATAATTGCCGTCACAGTTGTGACAAGCTTGGGGTTAGTTGTCTCGCAACTTTTAAATGCAGAGTATAGGGGACGCGGTGTTGTACGGATGATTGCCATGATTCCTTGGTTTGTGCCTCCGGTCGTCGCTTCGATGATTTGGCTTTGGATGTTTCAAACAGATCGCAGCCCCATTAATCATGTTTTACGTGAGCTAAACTTAATTAATACAAACATAAAATTCTTGACTGATACCCGCACCTTTGCCTTCATGAGCATCCCTATGTTTTCTGTGTCTGCCGTGCGTGTTTGGGGCGGGCTGCCCTTTGTATCGTTGTTTCTACTCGCGGGCTTGCAAAGTTTACCTAAAGATATTTACGAAGCCGCCAAAATTGACGGTGCCGGGCAACTCCAGCGCTTTTTTCTCATCACACTTCCTCTGTTGCGCCCAGTGCTCAGTATTTTGCTTGTCTTACTCACCTTGGGTGGATTAGGTCATTTTGACATTAACTATGTGATGACTAAAGGTGGGCCACAAGGGTTAACCAACATTTTGTCCATTCTTTCGTATCAACAAGCGTTTGTATTTTTTCGTTTTGACTTGGCATCGGCAATAAGTACACTCATCATTGTGCTCACTGCTCCCTTGGCTGCCTACTACATTGTGAATCAAGTTAAGGATCAAGCATGAGTGTGCGCGTAGCTCAAAGCTCCTCAACATCTTTTGATCTAGTCAAGTTCCTCAAAATCTGCGGGTTTGTCCTGCTGATTATCATTTTAGTTGTGTTTATTTTACTTCCTATTTACTGGATGATTAAAAGCTCATTTCAAACCAATTTCGAAATTCGTGCCAACCCACCTATTTGGTTTCCAAGGTCATTTAACATTCAAGCCTACCGAGATGTCAGCGTGCTTTTACCTATTTGGCGCTATATGGGTAACTCGCTCTATGTGTCATTGGCAACAGCCATCATCGCAAGTTTTGTTGCAACTGCGGCTGCCTATGTGCTAGCACGGTTTCGCTTTCCCGGTGCTATTTTCATCTTGTCAACTATTCTATTTACCCAGCTTATTCCACCTATCACGAGAGTATTTCCCATTTACTTTTTAATTGAGGATTTGGGTTTACTCAATACTCGCACAGGCTTAATTTTGGCCTATGTGGGTTTTTCAATCCCTTATGCCGTGCTCTTACTAAGGGGATATTTTAAGGGCAGTATTCCGCCAGCAATTGAAGAAGCTGCCCTCATCGACGGCTGCACGTGGTTTCAAGTTTTTGGGCACGTGGTACTGCCTATGTCGTTACCAGGAATTGTGGCTGTGAGCGTGTTTACCTTTTTAGGCGCTTGGAACGATTTTTTATGGGCCAGTTTGCTGGTGAACCGCGGGCAACTTAAAACCATTCAGGTAGGGCTTGCTGACTTTACTGGTGAGCTTGGTGGGATTAGTCATATTAATGCGTTTATGGCTGCTTGTGTTATGGCGGCTGTCCCTGCCCTTATTTTGTTTTTTCTCATTCAAAGGTGGATGGTGGACGGACTAAGTACAGGAGCGGTGAAGTCTTAACTCGAGTTGACATTATTCGCTTAAACATGAGTACTGAGTGGTCTTGAATGCCATCAGCACTACTAAAACAATCTTTAATTCAAAAATCAATGATCTACGTTCATAAAATCACCCATTGAGGAGTTATAACCATGCCCCAACACACCAACATCAGTATTCAAGGCGCGCAGTTTTTGATTAACGGTCAACTTACGTATGCAGGCAGAGTCTGGCAGGGTAAACGTATTGAAGGCTTGCTCATCAATACCCGCATGGTGCAGGGTATTTTTGACGACCTCAACCCGGAAACCAAACATCAGTGGGCCTACGCCGATACAGGTACGTGGGATGCTGACAGAAACACTCGAGAATTTATTGAGGCTATGCCGAGTTGGCTCCGCCACGGCGTTTTAGCCTTCACTCTCAATCTACAAGGTGGCAGTCCCTACGGCTATTCTGAAACCCAACCTTGGATTAACTCAGCCATTAACCCAGACGGCAGCTTGCGCGACGACTATCTAGTACGTCTCAAGAAAATCTTAGACCGTGCGGACGAACTTGGCATGGTTGTTATTTTAGGTATTTTTTACTTTGGTCAAGAAAAGGTGCTCGAGAGTGAAGCTGCTATTCAACAAGCTGTAATTAACATCACCCAGTGGCTTTTAGATAGAGGCTATACCAATGTGCTTATTGAAGTTAACAACGAGTGCAATCGCCGATCCATGGCAGATTTCGCGATCAATGCGTTCATAGGTTCAAGCACAAAAAAACGGGCCCGCGGCCCGTACATCTTTTCCGGTGGAGCGTCGGGTGTGGACCCCTTGGTATTACACAGCCTGAAAAACTCGAGGAAATTCCCGCATCGTGCAGCTTGTAGAGCCTTGCATGCCAGGCTGATTTCCGGGTGGGACAAAAGGC
>JBCCBI010000409.1:0-5074 GCA_039034155.1 Deinococcota bacterium
GGTAATACTGACCCAACTTGGCAATAGTAGTCGTTTTGCCCACGCCGTTGACGCCAACCATCATAATGACCTTGCCAGATACGTCCACCATGTTGCGGGTCACATCTAGATCAAACCCTACCCGGCGCAACTTTTGGCGCATACGGTCGGGTTCAAGTTGATCAAGGAGGGCTTGCTCGAGCGCTTCCTGAAAACTTATACCCAACTCGCGTTGTTTTTTAGTTTCAGCCACAACGTCTGAGGCAATATTGGCACCTGTATCTGCCGCAATCAGAGCAAACTCGAGGTCGTCCCAGTCCATCTCCCAAGACTTACCTAACTCGCGGACATCGGTGGTTAAAACGTCACGAGTTTTATCTAGTCCTGCGCGGAGTTTATCAAACCAGGCCACTAGCTCACCGCTTCGCGTTTAGATGCCTGTTTGGCGTCCGCATCTTCTTTGCTTTTGTCTTCTTTAATAGGATGATCGTCTGGTAAGCCAGATGTCACCAGTTGCAAAGCCCGACCCAAGCGCGCAAGCACCCGCCTACGCCCCAGAATACTTGCCACTTCAATAATATCTGGTGATTGCATGGTGCCAGTTAGCGCAGCCCGCAAGGGTGGCAAGACTTTACCTTTGGACAAACTACGCGACTGAATGTAGTCGTCAATGGCGTCGGCAACGCTATCTGGATCAAACGAATCGAGTAAGGCAAGCTCACGCTCGAGGTCGCTGATGTAGCCCTGCCCAGCAGTAAGCTTTTTCTTGGCGTCGTCGTTGAACCCGTAGTCTTCTGAAAAGAAGTAACGGCTTTGGGTAACAAAATCTTGTAAGGTTTCAACCCTTGGTTGCAGCACATAGAGTACATCTAACAAATAATCTTCATCATCTGTCGTGTGACCAGCAGCCTCCAAAAAGGGGCGCGCCCGCTCAGCTAGGTCCTCAACATCCATCTGCTGAATGTAGTGGGCATTCACGTGCCGTAATTTTTTGAGGTCAAACACGGGCGCGCCAAGGGATACCCGTGTGATGTCAAAGTTATCAATCATCGCCTGTAGATTAAAGTATTCGCGCCCATCTGGCATACTCCAACCAAGGTTGCCTAAAAAGTTGAGGAGTGCTTCGGGTAAAAAGCCTTGGTCACGGTAGGAGTCAACACTGGTATCCAACTTGCGCTTGCTGATTTTGGTTTTGTTTTTGTCGGGGTTGCGCAGGAGCGGCATGTGAATAAACTGCGGCACATCCCAACTAAACGCGTCATATAAAAGCACGTGAATGGGCGTGCTGGTAATCCACTCTTCAGCACGAATCACGTGGGTAACCCCCATGAGGTGATCGTCTACCACGTTTGCTAGGTGATAGGTTGGGTAACCGTCACTTTTTAAGAGCACCATGTCACGAATTTCGGCGTTGTTAAAGCGCACAAGACCGCGCAGTTCGTCTTTAAACGCTGTTTCGCCTGTGAGTGGCGCTTTTAAGCGGACGACAAAAGGCTCACCTGCTACTGCTCTACGATCACTTTCTTCGCTTGGTAGGTTGCGAGCGCGCCCGTCATAGCCACCTTGTATCCCACGGCGGCGCATGTCTTCTTTAATCTGCTCGAGCTCTTCGGCAGTTTCAAACGCCCGGTAGGCAAACCCGCCCTCGAGCAGCGTATTAGCATAGTATTGATACAACTTAAGCCGCTCACTTTGGCGGTAAGGGCCGTTATCATCTGACTGCTCAGGACTTAGGTCTGGGCGAATTCCTAACCAGCTCATCATCTCTAAAATACGCGTTTCTGACTCAGCGCTGTAGCGTTCGCGGTCAGTGTCTTCAATGCGCAAAATAAACCGCCCACCGTGCTGCTTGGTGAACGCATAATTAAAAAGCCCAATGTAAGCTGTGCCTACGTGAGGGTCGCCGGTGGGCGAAGGGGCAATGCGGGTAACAACATTTGCTGGCGCAGATGATCCCATAAAGAGACCTCCTATTTCTATACAACCTTCATGACGTTAATATATCGCCAAACGCTAAATCATCATTTGACGGTGGATTTACACTGAAAATAACTCCATAAAAAATAATTGCGTATTATTTGTATGGATACACGAGACATGTAAGCATCACTCAACTGCTCAAGGCAATAATCACGACAGGCAATGAATCAAAATACAACGAATCAAAACACAACAGTACAATCTAGTAGCAAATTTAGAGCATATTTACGCTTGACACAAATGTGATTACAAATACGCTCCCCTATGTACTCGACACACGTTGCTAAGCGAGTTAATACCTTGTGCAAGTATATATATGACTACAATCCTTTGTGAGTGCAGTAGCAACTTACTACAGAACAGTCCAAGTATCACGCGTTAGGACCATCAGATAGCAAATGAATGACTAACTACAGCAGGCAACAACCTTACTTACTAATGTACACGACAGCCCTTAACTAGGCGTGTTAGCTACTATCATGTTACTTAATATTTGTAAGCCAAGCACGGGTGAAACCTGCTGTCAAACCTGCCTTGACAGCAACACACAATCTACAAAGTCGTACGTACTAAAAATGTTACGTTAGATAACGTTATTTTTAGCTCAAGACAAAACGTAATAAGGTTAACGCAGCAATACCCCAAAGATAAGGTGAAAAACGGTGCAGTTGACCTCGGCGCAGTAGTCGCAGGAGAACTTGTAAAGCTACATAGCCTGTCGCTAGCGATGTGACTAGCATGATGATGAGCGGGGTTAGTGCCAGATCAACCTCAGCAAGTTCACGTAGGCCGAGTAAGGTCACGCCAAACGACACCACTAAATACATGAGGAACGAGACGCGAGCTGCTAGCGTACTATCTACGCCGCGCCACAGCAAGTAAGCAATTGTTACACCCGCCCTCGAGATACCGGGCATCACTGCCAGACCTTGCACAGTACCCACCAAAAGCGCGTCCCACCAAGATATGTCTGCCACATGCGTCTTCGTTCCCGTCTTAGGCACAAACCAAACCACCACACCTGTGAGGATTAACGCTAGCGAGGTAAGAACTGGGGTACCTAAGCGTTCAAAAAAGGGCTCGAGCCCCAGACCAATAAGCGCCGTTGGTAACGATCCAAGCAGTACTAATAATACAAGCCGCCAAGATTCTTGCTTGCTAGGCTTCCCATCGGTATCACTTTGGTTGATGTTGTCACCACCAACGACGTCCGTGTTAGTAGCAGAGGACATGTCAACCTGTACGCTTGGCACCTGGGCGTCTAGCCTCTGTGAATCTAACGTTATCTGTTGTTGACGTTGGTAGAGCTTACTAAGACCATACCCAAGTCCCTGAAAGGCGTGCAAAACATCTTGCCACAGGGCAATAAGCACAGCTATGAGCGTCCCTGTATTGGTTGCAATTCCTACATAGAGCGGCAGCGATGCGCCCCAACCCAAGTGGTAGCGAACCAGCACTAAGTGACCTGAGCTAGAAATTGGCAAAAACTCACTGATGCCTTGAACAATTCCTAAGAGGAGTGCCTCGAGGTTAGACATTTAACCGCTTATATGATCGCTGAGTTGAGGTAGAGAATAACAACGTTTTACCCTTTGGTTTGAACCTACAAAATCTGAGTTTAGAGTTGACGTATGTCAGAAACATACCTTGCACGATTATCAGAGAAAGTACATTCTGCAAGATATCCACCATAGCTTACACAACCTAAATAATAGAGCTAATAGTTTTTGTAACCACATCCTGATGTATGTCAGAGACATGTTCCTGATTACTTAGAAACATCTAATTCAGACCACACGGAACTCAGGCTATATTGAATTCAGACTACAAAGAAAAAGGTTGAGCCAAAGCCCAACCTAATGTGATTGTGAAAGTAATCGTTAACGCTTACTGTATTGAGGTGCGCGGCGTGCTTTTCTGAGGCCGTACTTTTTGCGCTCAACCTCACGGGCGTCACGGACTAAGTAACCGCCTGTTTTAAGCTTCATGCGGAAATCTGGGTTCACCCGCAAGAGGGCTCTAGCAACACCTAGTTTGATGGCATCAGCTTGGCCACTAGGACCGCCGCCTGCCACGGTGATGTAGGCATCATAGCGGCCGGCTGTACCCGTTGCTTTGAGAGGTTCTAGCGCTTGCACGCCCACCAAGATACCGCGAAAGTAATCTTGAAACTCTTTACCATTGACCGTAATTCGGCCGTTACCAGGGCGCAAAAACACCCGAGCAACAGCAGATTTGCGGCGACCTGTACCGTAATACTGCTCCATCAGTTAACTCCTAAGGGTTGAGGGTCTTGCGCAGCGTGGGGGTGAGCACTACCTGAGTAGACTTTGAGGCGCTTAATAAGCTTGCGCCCTAAGCTATTTTTGGGCAACATTCCTTTAACAGCATGGTGCAAAACGCGCTCAGGATAGCGTCCTTCGAGCACATCTCGGGCCGTGGCACTTCTGAGTCCACCGGGGTAGCCACTGTAACGGGTGTACACTTTAGCATCTAATTTGCCGCCCGTAAAAATAACCTTATCTGCGTTGATGACCACAACATAGTCACCACAGATTTGGTTAGGTGTGTAATCCACCTTGTGCTTGCCGCGTAAAATCGTAGCGATTTGGGTGGCGAGTCTGCCTACAGTTTGCCCTTGGGCGTCTACCAATACCCAGTCGCTTTCGTCGTTATTGCGAGGTTTAGGGAAATAGGTTTTCATCGTCCCTTTTTTGATACTTGTGTCCATAAGATGACATCCTTCAAATCTTGTTGGGTTAATCGTTTTGTTTTAAGATTGCAGTGCGCTATTACAACTCTCAGCATCACCAGAACGCATGGCCATGCGTATACTGAGTCGCACGACAACCTCACAAAATAAATAAGTTATGGATAAAGGTTGACGTCAAGTGATCGGAAACCAACGCCAAAAAAGCCAAAGATTAATTTAGCACGCACTTACCCTTAAAGTAAAGGTGCTGTGAACCATTTTTTAGTTGATTAGGATTTAGGTGAGGTTGAGTACCTGTGCCTGAATAGTTTTACTTTCTCAGATGATGATGTTATCAACTCTTGATGCCTAACACGAGATTAACGCTCAACATCTCAGTATCAACTAGGTTTGACGAGGTAC
>JBCCBI010000410.1:0-5072 GCA_039034155.1 Deinococcota bacterium
CGTATTCACACGCTTGCGTTTTGCATACACCTATGTTTAACTTACATATCATCAGATTTTCTACCTGATGGTCTTATCGAGAGCGGCACAGGGATCTGGCCCGTCAATGCCGCAGCAACCAGTCTCCATTTAGACGGGTGCTCCGTCCAGCCAAGCGCAATAACCACGATGGTGCGCGTTTGGAAAGATAAGGAGGCAACTATGCCGCAGTACCGTGTCACCACGACCCATGTTATTTCCCTCCACAAACGAATGTGTGTTTTCAGCTCTGAGTAAATTTGGAAGCTGGTTGATGTTGTATGGCATTTAATCGCCTTAATTAAGGCGAACGTTCTAACCTCAGCTAGCTTTTAATAACTTAGACCTGTCAACCTTGTAGCGACATCGTGTAATGCGGTGTCGATAGTGTTTGCTGTGCCATCACCTTATTTAAGCTGTGCTCGCTGCTTGGTTGTGCTTCACACTAAAACATCGAAATCAAAATATCGAAGGGAATGACATGCCGTATAAATCGTTGGAAACACGTTTGAATGAAGAAGGCGTTATCTGTGCAGGTGGCTATTTATTTGAGTTAGAACGGCGCGGCTACTTGCGGGCAGGCGACTTTGTGCCCACGGTGGCGCTGGACCATCCGGACGTGCTCGCCCAAGTGACCCGCGACTTTTTGCGGGCTGGGTCGGATGTTGCGCTTGCGTGTACCTACTATGCCCACCGCGAAAAACTTCGTATTATTGGCAGGCAGGATAGCCTCGAGTCCCTCAACAGAGCCGCCCTGCAAATTGCCCACCAAGTAGCGCATGAGGAGGTTGTCGAAGGTCGTCCGAGGGCGCTCATAGCGGGCAATATCTGTAACACCAACATCTACGACCCAGACGATATTAGCTCCCACCACGCTGTGCGCGACATGTTCCGCGAGATGATTGGCTGGGCCGTGAGTGAGGGTGTGGACTACATTCAAGCGGAAACGCTGTCTTACTTGGGTGAGGCTAAAATTGCACTGGAAGAAATTCAGCGGGCGGGTTTGCCCAGTGTAGTCTTTGTGGCTGCTTACGCGGACGGCAACTTGCGCGATGCCACCCCGGAAGATGCCTGTGCAGAACTGGCGAACGCAGGTGCCACGGTCGTTGGTGCAAACTGCTTTCGTGGGCCGCAAACCATGTTACCGGTTCTGAAAGATATACGTAAGCGTGTGTCTCATACGCACTTGGGGACGCTTCCTGTGGCTTACCGCACGACGCCGGAACACCCGACGATGTTTAACCTGCCAGACGTTCACAACACAGCACGTTTACCCACCGAACGCACTTTTCCAGATGCACTCGAGGGTCAACAGTGCAACCGCTACGAAATTGCCGAGTTTACGCGTAATGCGTGGGCGTTGGGCTACCGCTTTGTAGGTGTGTGTTGTGGCGGGTCGGTCATTCATCATCGGGCGGTGGCTGAGGCCCTGGGGCGCAGTCCGCAGGCCTCGCGCTACTCGCCGGACATGTCCAAACACTGCATGTACGGTAGCGACCCAAGCTTAAAAGAGCACATCACCAGTTTTGCGGACTTTGCGTGAGGGTGTAAGGTTTGGCTCGAGCATCCTCAATAAATCAGCAATGCGAGAGACCATCAACCCAAGAAAGCATCTGTTTGAGAACATCTGTTTGAGAAACGTCAACCTGAGAAACTATCAACCTGAGAAACCATCAATCTAAAAAGCGTCAATTTGAGAAGGCATCAACCTAAGTAATTATCTATCTGAGAAGCTATCAGCCTAAGAAGCTATCAGCCCGAGAAGCCCTCGATTTGAGAGGGCATCAATCCAAACTACAATCAATCAGCTGTCAGTGAACAAGCTATCAACCTAAAAAAGGAGAACCTCATGCCCTACAGATTTGAAACCCTGCAAATTCACGCTGGTCAAGAAGAAGTTGAAGGAACAACCAAGTCGCGAGCAGTGCCCATTTATCAGACAACTGCCTACAACTTTGACGACGCTGATCATGCCTCGAGGTTGTTTGCCTTGCAAGAGTTTGGGAATATCTATACCCGCATTATGAACCCGACCAACGACGTGCTCGAGAAACGCATTGCGGCGCTCGAGGGCGGCGTGGCGGCGCTGGCAGTTGCCTCCGGTCACGCAGCGGAGTTTTTGGCAATTACCAACTTGGCGGATGCCGGCGACAACATTGTGTCATCGCCCAACCTCTACGGCGGCTCGCTCAACATGTTCAAAAACACCTTGCCCCGTTTGGGTATTGAGGTGCGTTTTGTAGGTTCAGACGACAACCCTGCTGACTATGCGGCCTTAATTGATGATAACACCAAAGCCGTCTATTGTGAATCCATCCCTAACCCGTCGCTAGCCCTGCCCGATCTAGACGGCATCGCTAAAGTTGCCCACGACCACGGCGTGGCGGTGATTGTAGATAGTACGTCCGCGATGGGCGGCTATTTGTACCGCCCAATTGAACATGGCGCGGACATTGTGATTCACTCAGCAACCAAATGGATTAACGGGCACGGCACGGGCATTGGCGGGTTGATTGTGGATGCGGGCAGTTTTGACTGGAACACACCGCGCTACCCCGGGTTTAGTCAACCGAATCCGAGTTATCATGGGCTGGTCATTGGCGATACGTTCGGGGTTAACGGTCCCTTTGGCAACATTGCGTTTGTGATTCGCGCGCGGGTAGAAGGCCTCCGTGACCTTGGGGCCGCGCTCGCCCCGCAAAATGCGTTTTTGTTTTTGCAAGGCTTAGAAACGCTGTCCTTGCGGGCAGACCGGCACATTGCCAATACTGAAGCCCTTGCCCAGTGGCTGAGTAAGCACCCCAAAGTCACAACCGTGCATCACCCGTCACTGGCGTCTAGCCCTTACCACGAGCGTGCTAAAGCGCAGTATCCGCATGGTGCGGGCGGCATCCTCACGTTTGAAATAGAGGGCGGCCGCGAGGCAGGCAAAGCGTTTTTGAATAGTGTCAAGTTGTCCTCGAGACTCGTTAACCTAGGTGACGCTAAAACCAGTGTGACCCATCCAGCTAGCACTACGCACTCACAATTAGACGAGGCTGGCTTAAAAGCTGCCGGGATTGGTGCAGGGACAGTGCGGGCGTCAGTAGGTATTGAACACATCGACGATATTATTGAGGATTTTGCGCAGGCGCTCGAGCAGGTTCCAGAGCTTGTAGCTGCTTAGGATTTAGCTGATGGTGGCATTATCTTCAGGAATATATGTGATGCCACCATATAGAACCTTCGTTATCAAATAACTGTGAGGTTGACAGTTGCTATACTTCGTAGCATGAATAAGTTTTTGGTGATTGTTACTGTGTTGCTAGCGTGCACTATTGCGAGCGCACAAGTTGTTTACCGAGAAGCAGTAACAGCAGACCTTGATATGTTTTTCATGGATGGCATCAACGTGTTTGAGCTTCATCGTGTAGATTCATTCATTTTTTATCAACTGGTTGACATGGCATCATTTGATTCATTGACTATAAGTAGGTCTCAAGGGGATAGTTATACATTCACCCTAATGTTTGAAAGTGCTCTTAATTCTTTTAGAGTTGGAACTTGTTACCACCCATGGGACCTCAGTGGTCGTAGGTGGGGGCAACTCAGCCTTGCTGTCGAAGGATATAGCGGGCATTCGCCTTCGAGGTCGCTGCATAATGCCCCACCTTACCTTGGCACATCTAACGTCGGAGGATATAGTGGGCGTTCGCCTTCGAGGTCTGCTAGTCATCACTATTGTTTGCCATTTGCAGAGAGTCCTAGTGGGGGACACTGGATAGACATTCTCAGGTTACATGACGAAGAGTTACCTAGTAACCAGTGGATTCCAGTCACTGCGTTCGTCCCTCATATTTATGATGAGGATGGCGATATTGCTAATGGGTCTGTAAAAGAATGGGTGGTGTTGTTGGTTATGTTTTCAGAAGATGATGACTTTGAAAGACTGTTAACCCATTTACAAACGCTTCAACGCCTCGAAAGCTACGGCATCAGTGCAAATAAACTTAGATAATTGTAACTTAAATGGTAAATAAAATGACATTGAATAAAACGATCTTGGAAACATCAAATGACACATCAACGTCAGCATTAACCCCAACCAAAAACGGGACAGATTACGGCTTTGATACACTTCAGCTGCACGCTGGTCAAGAACAGGCAGATGCTACCACTGGCGCTCGAGCTGTGCCCATTTACGCTACCAGCAGCTACGTCTACGACAGCGCTCAGCACGCGGCAGATTTGTTTGCGGGTAACGCTACTGGTAATCAGTACGGGCGGATGCACAACCCGACGGTGGACGCATTTGTAAATAGGTTGGTGGCGCTCGAGCAAGGCGCAGCTGGCGTGGGGCTAAGTTCCGGGCAAGCTGCGACGACCGTTACTCTCATGGCGCTAGCGCAACCCGGCGCGCACATTGTGCTGTCCAACCAGCTTTTTGGCGGCACGTACAGCGTCATCAACAAAATTTTGCTGCCTTGGGGCTGCGAGGTCAACGTGGTGCCCCCAGATGCAACCGCTATTGCTGAGGTGGTTCAGGATAATACCGTGGCCGTCTGGTGTGAAACCATCGCTAACCCAAGTTGCGCTGTGCCAGACATTGCTGCCATCGCACAGGTTTGTAAGGAGCAGAGCACACCGCTCGTTGTTGATAACACCTGGGGATGCGGCGGTTACTTATGTCAACCGCTTACCTTGGGGGCAGATGTTGTCGTGCATTCTGCAACTAAGTGGATTGGCGGTCACGGCACCTTTATTGGTGGCGCAGTCATTGACGGTGGCACGTTTGACTGGGCCAACGGCAAGTTTCCAGCGTTTACGAAGCCGACGGGCAAAGGTTGGAGCTACGTGGACAAAGCTGGGGAGACAGCGTTTGCACTTCGAGCGTACGACCTTGGACTTTTTACGATGGGGATGACCTTGTCGCCGTATGCGGCATCATTAGGACTTCAGGGTCTGGAAACACTTTCGCTTAGGGTGCAACGAGCTTGTGACTCAGCATTAGCACTGGCTGAGTGGTTGGAGAAGCATCCAGCGGTGGCGTCTGTGTCGTATCCGGGTTTAGGCTC
>JBCCBI010000411.1:0-5068 GCA_039034155.1 Deinococcota bacterium
TCATCCGTAGGCTCAAAGTCTTCAGGGTCTTGAAAGAAACCTATCGTCATCGACGGCGTCGCTTTGCGTTAAGGCTTACCCTCATCGCTGCGCTTTACAACCTTGATCTAGTTAGTCCTTGACTTTCGCCGGAGGTCTATTGGTCATCTAATTTAAACGCTAACCAACAATTACCGACCATAGCAAGTGAGGTTGGGCTTCTAGCTCTTTATTTGCTGCAAGATGTAAAAAACGATCATAGGGATAAGAATGATTACAGGAAAAAGCTGCTTAGTGTTATTATTAAAACAGCTTCTAGCATGTCGCAAGAGTTTATCCATTTGCTGGAATCAGATAGTCTACTAGACAAAACTGCAACGCGAAATAATCGACCTAACTACGCTGATGACTTTTACGAAATGGCGCTTGATAGATTCATAGAAACAGCTTTTTTAGCTTTTCATTTTCCAGATACACTTATTGAATTAGCTGAATGTGCATGGTTTTATGAAAAAATTGTAGACCCTAATAGACCTTGGTATGCCCAAGATAATATACATGTAGCTGAGTGCTTTGGACTAAAAGAATTTGAACACACACTTGACCCTGCTAGCGGAGTAAGGGGTCCGTTTGTACATTTGCTTCGATTTCATTCACGCAAAGGACTCAACTTCGTACTTAAACTGCTCAACAGGTCAGCAGAAAAATATGCCCATTCGACGCTCCATACTGAAGAAAGGCAACATGGTCTTACCATTGAGCTTGACAAACCACAACACGACCAAATTGAAATCCATCTAAATAACGGAGAAAGTGTAAAACAGTACTATTCGGGACATCTGTGGTCAGCTTATCGTGGCCATTCAGTGATACCTGCTTCACTACAGTGTGCTCTAATGGCACTTGAAAACTGGCTCCTCAATTATGTGAAAAATGCAGATGCACAATCTGTATTAGAGATATTCAATCACACACTAAAAAGTAGTAACTCTGTCTTACCAACGGCAGTGTTAGCATCAATAGCAATAGGTTTTCCAGACAAAGTTGGAACAGCAGCTTTTCCCCTATTTCGAACTATAGAGTTATTTTTGATGGATTCAGGTAGATGTAGCCATGACATGTTAGACAATATGAATTGGTTTGGGATGAGCTATCATCCATTTTCAGATTATTACGCTCAGGAAAGACGTGAAGCAAATTCACAGCCTTGGCGCAAGGAAGATTTAGAGATACTTATTGGCAAATTCCAATTCTCTGAACATCGAGACAAAATCTACGAAATTCTTGATACGTTACGTACTTCTGCACCAAATCATGATCATATTAGATTTCTTTTTCATAGAATAGACAGCCGTGGCTGGGAGGCAATACCTGGGCCTCAAGAGAACACCATTGCATTCAAGGCAAAAGAAATGGATGCTGATCTCGAAGAAATTCAGAGAAATACGCAAGAGGAAACTGAGAGACATAGTCAATTTGTATCGCTGTTTCTATGGTCAAAAGAAGCTTTGAAGAATAAAAGATACTCTGGAAACTCTTTTGATTCTTGGTCTGACGCTCTTACTGAAGCCAAGTATCTTCTGAACCTATTACAAGATGGCTATGAAACTGATACTCTAACAAACTTTGGTGGCATTGTAAGAACTGCGGCTGTTATTCTACGTGATCATTCTGACGAATTAAGCACAGAGGATGCTGCGTGGTGTGAAGCGCTGATTATGCATGCCGCTGTTACAAATGAAGATACAGAAGATATGCTGATAAGCGCTGATAAAACAGATAGTGATGGAGCGGCTACATCGGCATCTGTACTCCCAATTTTGCTGGACTTTGCGGAGAGTAACGAGAAACGACAATCTCTCAAAGAAATAATAATTTTAGCTCTTACGCATGTAAATGAAAATGTACGATCCA
This sequence comes from Deinococcota bacterium, assembly GCA_039034155.1. GTDB lineage: Bacteria > Deinococcota > Deinococci > Deinococcales > Trueperaceae > JBCCBI01. The sequence goes on from JBCCBI010000411.1 coordinate 1,894, forward strand.
AGGCTGCCTTGGGTATACAAAAGCATCTTTGGCAACGTGATGCCGATTTTGCCCAACTATGTGTAGATGGAGCAGTTGAGTATGCACGTTTTATGAAAGATGGATTGTCTGATAGACAAAAGCGTCATGTTCTTGAAGGTCAAGAGCAGGTTGAACAAGCAAATCTAATACTGCGTAGTACCAATGAGTTTAGGCAACGATTTCTACGTGGTGAGTTCTCAGCAGATTATCAGATAAACTTAAATACGCACAGCCCTTGGCATATTGTAGCCCCATGCCAAATGATTCCTGAAGGTTCGACTCGACCAGAGCATGTGACTTTGTTAATGGGTATGCTGGATCTTTTTTTTGAACCAGAGCAGCAAAAAGAAAGTAATTCATCTGGCAGGAATAGCAATAGAATTCATCACACCATTCAGGGTACCTTTATAGAGTGTTTTGCCAATTATCTGCTTGCTTTGGCGAATGTAGATTTTATTCCCTTTTCAGAAAAGCTTAAGACTGGCTGTTCCGTTGCCCCAAGTTTTATGCGTTATCTACTTATTCGATTGGCTTATGCTGCAGAATGCAAAGGGGATGAAGAGGCTTATTGGCATTTCTCAGGCATAATAGCTAGTACATTACAAGAAATGGCTCTTGAAGATGCTGATGATTCCGTGTATCACGCCAGTGAGCAAGAAAGAACAAAACTTATTCGTAGCTTTCTCAAAGCTGACACGCCTTGGCAAATTGTTGATATTCAAAACCAAAATCAAGATATTCTATTGGGAAAAAATCTAATTCTGGATTTCACCAAGAACGCTGGGATACATCCTGACGTCTTTGAAGCTATGACCAAGCTTATGTACTATTTTCCCAAGTTGTTTTTTGAATCTGGTATCCATGCTCTTGCTCTACATCAAAGGAAAATAGGTGGCACGAGTTTATTGGCAGGTGTAAATACAGCCTACTGTTTAGAGAGATCTATTCAACGTTTTCTACAGTATGATCATGTAGGACCCCTGCCTCAACAAATACATGAATCACTTTTAATCTTGCTAAATGCTCTTGTAGAAACTGCATCTTCTCGTGCGTATTATTTGAGAGATCATATAGTACGCTATCGTCAAATTGCTTGACGTGTCAAAATTAAAAATAAAATTCGAAAGCCTTATTTACAGTGTCTGATATTTTCATCTTGGGTTACTCGTGAATGACCCGCCAGTTGTGCATTGCGGCAGCTTCAGCTAAACCAGCATCTGGATGAACCGCAACTGCCTCGGTACTGACCTCTAACATGGCAATATCTGGTTCGGTGTCGCCGTAAGCTGTGTGTAAGCTGCCGTTTAAGCTGGACAAAAAGGCCTCCAGCCGCGTACGTTTAACCTCACCTGCACTTATGGCTGTAGCAAGCTCGCCAGTAAGTATCTCTTGGCCACTGCTTTTGTCATACACAAAAGGTGTGCCGACGGCATGAACTTGCTCAATAGGATAGCCCAACTCATTGGCAAGCTTACGCGCAAAAGACTCGAGCACCAGTTGATACGTGCCAGACGCTAAAACTACTTGACACCCCGCTTGTAAGTGCTGCGCTAGTTCAGCAACAACAGCCTCACGTCTTTTTGGCCACAAATGCGTCTCAACCATCCAGTCAGCAGCCCTGACAAAGTCTGCCTGTGTTACACCAGCAAAATGCGTTAGCAAATCCCGCATCCAGCGGTGCTGAAACGGTAGTGGGTTAAACATGCCCAATTTACTCACGACAATCACTGGGTAGCGCCAGCCAAAATCTAGCCAGTAGCGCAAGCTCTGTCCGTGTTTTATAAGATAATCTGCCGCCGCTGACCAGGTGCGCCCCGTAGTGAGCGTGCCTTCTAAGTCAGTGGCAACAAAGGCTGTCGTAGATGTTGAAGCTGTCTCTGTCATAAATTCATTCGTCCCTATCTGTAGAGAGCATTAACTAGCTTTTTGTGCGTCGCTTTCGCAGAGCAGCTTCATAGCCGACATGCGCCCAGGTGATGAGCACATCGTCATCATTCAAAACACCTGCAGGTAAACACCAGTAAGACATCTTCATAGACTTACCATCTTTGACGTACACAAACGGTTCGCCGTTGGCATCTTCAAACCTAGCGCGGTTGTCGTTGTCCATTTTGAAATAGACCTCGTCAAACGCAACAAGTGCAAACATCACCTCATCTTTGAAGATGCCGTAACCGCCAAACATGCTTTTGGCGCGCACACTTCCCAAAGGTGTTAAGCGTGCTACTAAGGTTTCCACAAACTCGGCCATCAACGTGTGATCTAGCTAGGCGTAGGTGCGTCTTCGCGCATCAAGCCTTCGTCTTTAAGCGCTTGCCAAAAGGCAGTTGGGATGGGCGCACGAGTGTACTCGAGGTTTTGGCTCATTTCATCTGCGTTCACAGCTCCTGGAATAACACTAGCTACCAGCGGGTGCGCCAGTGGAAACTGCAAGGCAGCCGCTAGGGGCGACACGTTAAACCCCTCTGCGACGCGGTAAATGTTACGTACTTTGTCAAGAACTTCAGCAGGTGCATCTACATAATCAAACTTAGCACCTTCGCGTGCGCCAGTTGCTAGCACACCCGAATTAAACGCGCCGCCCACAATTACGCCCACGCCTTCACGCTCACACTGGGGAAAGGCGTCATCCAAAACGTTTTGCTCGAGCAGCGTGTACCTACCCGCCACCAAGAAAAAGTCCAGCGGCACATAGTCCAAAAAGTAAGGCATCAGCGGGATTTCGTTTACACCTGCGCCAATAGCTAAAATATCGCCAGAGCGTTTAAGTTCATCAAACGCGCGGTAGCCGCTGGCGACCAACATACCAAAGTGGGCACGCAAGCGAGCGTCGGTATGTTGATAGCCCATATCCAAGTCGTGGATAATCAGCATATCAACTTGATTGACGCCTAAGCGCTGTAAGCTGTCTTCGTACGACCGCATGATGCCGTCATAACTGAAGTCAAAATAAGCTTCAAATGGGGAAGGGTCGGCCCAAATAGGCGCATAATTATCACGTTTGTCTTTAGGTTTTTGGAGAAGCCTACCAGCTTTGGTAGAGAGCACAAAAGACTCACGGTCTTGCAGCTCTAAAAACTGCCCAATACGGCGTTCACTTTTGCCGTGACCGTATAGCGGTGCTGTGTCATAGTAGCGGATACCGCCTTCCCAA
>JBCCBI010000412.1:0-5051 GCA_039034155.1 Deinococcota bacterium
ATTCTGCGAATTGAAGATACCGACCAAACCCGCTTTGTACCGGGAGCGGAAGAGTATATTCGCGAAGCACTAGCGTGGTGTGGAATCCCGCCCGGTGAAGGGGTTGAACAAGGTGGGGAATTCGCTCCTTACCGACAGTCTGAGCGGAGAGAAATCTATCAACAGTACGCTCAACAGTTACTAGACGGCGGATTTGCCTACTACGCTTTTGACACATCTGATGAACTAAACGCCATGCGAAAACTCACTGCCGAGGCCATGGAAGATGGTGCCTGCGGCATTTCTTACGCGCTTATTTATCCACCAGATAGCTATACCACCACTGATGAAGTCATCGAAATTTGTAAAGTAGTTGGCCAGTACAACGGCGTTTACATCACCCACATGCGCTCGGAAGCAGACGGTATTTTTGAGGCGCTCGAGGAAACCTTCAAAATCGGCCGTGACGCCAATTTGCCTGTTGAAATCTATCATCTCAAAGCAAGTGGCCGCGCCAACTGGCCAAAAATGCCCCAAGTGATTGAGGCTATTGATGCTGCCAGAGCAAGCAGCTTAGATGTCACTGCCGACATGTACCCCTATCCAGCGGCCGGTACAGGGCTAACCTCCGTATTTCCAACCTGGCTAGCCGAAAATGGCAGTCTGTTTGACAACTTGCGCGATCCTGAGATGGTTGCCCGCCTCAAGCAAGACGTTGCCAATCCAGATGGTACGTGGGAGGCTATGGCGAACTACAACGGACCTGAAGGTGTCATGCCCATCGGTTTTCAAGAGCCTGAAAATCAGCAGTACGTAGGCAAACGCTTATCCGAAATTGCTGAGATGCGCGGGCAAACCTGGGTAGATGCCACCATCGACCTACTTTTATCTGAGCAGCAGCGCGTCAGCACCGTCTACCACATGATGTCCGAAGACAACGTGCGCATGCAACTGCAACTCCCGTGGATTAAAGTCTCTACCGATGCTGGCGGCTACGACCCAGCTTGGGCAAAAGAGATTGGTCCTGTACATCCGCGCAGTTACGGTACCTACACGCGCGTGCTAGGGCGCTACGTACGCGAAGAAAGTGCCCTCACTCTAGAAGATGCTGTGCGTAAGATGACCTCGTCGGTAGCAGACCGTCTAGGCTTACGCAAGCGCGGCCTGTTGCGTGAAGGTATGGCGGCTGATGTCATCATGTTTGACCCAGACACCGTCACCGATAATGCGACCTTTGAAGATCCACATCAACTTTCAACTGGCGTCAGCGATGTGTGGGTGAATGGACAGCGGGTTTTGGCGGATGGCGAGCATACCGGGGCAACGCCGGGGCAAGTAGTGCGACCATGGCAGTAAATATAAGTTGTGATCAATGAATCTGCTTGGTAGTTAACCTCATAGCCAAGCGTTATTAAGCTTTCATTCAGACAAAAGGTGTATAACAAAAGTGTATAACCTCATGCGCAGTTTGGAGTAAATGCGCCAGTTTGGAGACACTATGAATACGTCGTCGTGGTTTAAATGTTTAGTTGGACTTCTGTTGCTAGGTTTGAGCGCATCTGTGCTAGCACAAAGTGGATTTAAGGGTACTATTGTTGGTGGACAAACGATTGAAAGTACCCTTGTTTCGGTAGATGGCTTTGGCTATCATACGTACTCGTTTACTGTGCCAGAAGGTGTGAGCGGGTTTAGTGTATTTGTGGACGGTAAAGGGAATGACCTCGACCTAGCTGTGCAAGCTGGCGGACCTGTTGTGAGTTACGATGAAGCTGACTACAGCGATTTGAGTGAAGAACAAAACCCGAGTTACAGCGTTAATCAACCTATGCCCAACACGATTTACAACATTGAGATTGTGAATGCGTATAACGACCCTTTAGATTATGGGCTTACGCTAACCACTGTTGCGGGTGACAGTAGCAGTAGTGCTGCACCCCTTGAAAGCATCAACCAAACGATGGGATTTTTGACGCCGGGTTTACGGGTTGATGGATTTTTAGGGGCTGAGGAGCGCGAAGACTTTGCAGGTTGGCATAGCTATATTGTCAATGTACCTGAAGGTAGTAGCAGATTGCATATTGAAGTGCGTGGTCAACGTAATATTGATATGGCGGTAAAATACGGTAGTGAAATCCTCAGTTACGATGACAAAAATGAGGGTGGCGACTGGGACGAACGCAAGTTTGGGATTGCCAAAGAACCTACCGTTACCATCAACAATCCTGAGCCGGGGCTGTATTACATAGATGTAGTTAATAGGCTCGAGGACAGCAGCACTTACGACATCATCGCTGAAATTCGATAAATCGCAATATTTGTTTACAACTCAAGTAGTACGGATGCCCTGTTCATGACTCGAGCAGGGCGTTTTACTACCTTCTTTAGCTGTTGACAGTTGACAGTATGACGTATAGTGGATATGTTGAATACGTTTGAGTTGTTTGAGTTGCCTGAGACAACATCATCAAAATATCTTGTAATTTCAAGAATATCCAGCAGGACTCGAGCCCTAACAAGCTTGATGAAGGAGGCCTATGAAGGTTGCTGTCATTGGCGCAAGTTTTGCTAAAAAAGCGATGCTTCCAGCGCTTGCACATATCCCAGAAGTAGACGTCGTTGCGCTCGCAAGCGCCCGCTTAAGTAGCGCGCAAGACGCAGCTAGTGCGTTCAACGTGGGTCACGTTTATGACGACTGGGAAAAAATGTTAGCAGCGCACAAGTTTGACTTGGTGTGCATGGCTACGCCTACCGACACACACGCGCCTATGGTGCTGGCGGCACTCGAGGCTGGCGCGCACGTGCTCAGTGAAAAACCTATGGCTATGAATGCTGCTGAAGCCAAGCAAATGTTGGACCGCGCTGAGTCTTTGGGACGCGTTCATATGATTGACCACGAATTGCGCTTTAACCCTACTCGAGTCAAGCTTAAACAACTTCTAGAAGAGGGTGCCATCGGTGAGGTGCGACATGTCAATATTGTTAATATCTCTGCCAGTTGGGGTGATCCTGCCTCACGTCCTGAAGGAGATTGGTGGTCGCTGGCAGAACGTGGCGGCGGGCGGCTAGGTGCCAACGGGTCACATCAAATTGATTTGTTGCGTTGGTGGTTTGGGGAGGTTACTGCTGTAAGCGGTCAAGTTGCTACGCTGGTCCCTGAGCGTGTTGATAAGGCCACGGGTAAGCGCTGGACAGCTACGGCTGATGATGAAGTGAGCTTTACGCTCGAGCTTACAGGTTGCCCGCTTGTCTCTGTATTCATTAGCAGTGCTGCCCGCCACGGTCAAGACAACACCACGCTCATTGTCGGTAGTGAAGGTACCGTCAAACTTGCTAACAGTGATGAACGCTTGTGGCTTGCCAAAGCTGGTGAAGACTTTGTGGATGTGAGTGTGGACGACCCCAACGCACAGCTCGAGGGGGTTAACGCAGGCATCTGGAACGTTTCTGTGGTGAGCCTTATGCGCGAACTTACAAGTGCTATCCGCGAAGGGCGTCCGTTAGCACAGGGTGCCACCTTTGAAGATGGCTATAAGTGCCAAGTTGTCATGGATGCCATCAAACAATCATCTGACGAACGCCGTTGGATAACGGTGTCGTAACTAGTTGATAGTTTATTCGTTGAGGTGTTTTGTAAAGCTAAGTCGACATCTCAATAGGATGTCTCAGCAATAGGATGCATCAATAAAGTGGCGGTTGCTCCAACAACATCAGTACCTTAACAATATCAACATTTACGACCTAGCACATGAAGCAATGTCAAATTTCATCCAATAATTTTGATTGATGAATCTTCAATGTCTTAATGGTCTCTCGTAAACACTTCTCGTATGCACTTTGGACGGCCTTAGTTAATCTCGGATAACCTTGGAGGAAGACGATGACCTTATCAGCAACTCAAATCACACGCTTACTGGCCCAGCGCACTCAGCACGTGAAACTTGGTTGGCAGAGTTCAGTGGCAGTGCCGGGGCTCATTAACATGGGTAGCGGCACGCCTGACTTTGAGCCACCTAAAGCTATTTTTGATGCCATGCATGAGGCTATTGACGCGCGCCATATTCGCTATACGCCGTGGGCAGGTATTCCAGCTTTGCGAGAGGCGGCTGCCACTAAGCTAGCACGTGAAAATAACCTCACCATTGATCCTGAGCGTGAAGTAATCATGACCGCAGGCGCGCAAGAGGCCGTGGTTGCTGTGCTTATGGCCTTACTAGATTCTGGTGACAACGTGCTCATGCCCTCACCCCATTACAGCGTGTACAGCGATTGTGCTGACATGTTGGGTGCCTCAGTTATTCCCGTGATGACCAAGCGTGAAGACAATTTTTTGATTGATGTGAACGCGCTAGAAGCAGCTATTACGCCGCGTACCAAAGCCATTATTCTAGTCACCCCAAGTAACCCCACGGGAACAGTAACGCCTGAGTCAACCCTGAAAGCGGTGGCAGACTTAGCTATTAAACATGACCTTATTGTGGTGGCAGACGAGATTTATGAACACTATGTCTTCGATGGTCATAAGCACATAAGCTTAGCAACGTTGCCAGGAATGCGTGAGCGTACCATCAGCTTGTACAGTTTATCCAAGGGTTACGCGCTTACTGGCTTGCGAGTGGGCTATATAGTAGCGCAACCAGACTTATTACAAGCAATTATGCCCTTTCACCACGCCATGATGATCTGTGCGTCGTCAGTTGCGCAATACGGTGCCGTGGCTGCGCTGTCTATGAACAGGGATTGGTTTGAACCTCATCTGGCTGAGTATGACCGCCGCCGTAAGTTGTGGATGAGTACCCTAGATAACCTTGGCATACCCTACGGCGAACCGCAGGGTGCTTATTATGTGTGTATTGATGTGTCACCAACAGGTCATGATGCTAAAACGGTCAGCCAGCGTTTGCGTGAAGACGTTAAAGTGGTCATTAACCCAGCCGGACAACACTTCTTACGAGCATCACTCATGCAAGCCTCGCCGCAATTTGAAGAAGGGCTCGAGCGCGTTACAACATGCTTTAAGGCTTTGTGATATACTATTTTAAGTAGTAAAGTATTGACAACTTTAGAGATCTGGC